>NZ_JBLVOH010000116.1:4414-8410 GCF_053543675.1 Microbacterium umsixpiens | reverse complement strand
GCGAGGTTCGAGGACTCTGTCTTCTGGCTCATTCGGGTACCCGAACCTCTCCGTCAGCGGGCTCAGCCCGCGTCGACCTGCGCCTGGATCTCGGTCAGCACATCCTGCGCCGGCTTCGACTGCAGCTGACCGAACAGCGACTTGAACGCACCGTCGGCGGCGGACCACTTCGGGTTCGTCGACGGGTAGAACTGGGCGTCGGGCAGCACGTCGAGGAACGGCTTGAGGGCCTCCTCGCCGGCGAGCTGCTCGGCACCGGACTTGGTGACGGGCAGGAAGCCTTCGGCCTGCACCCACGGCACGTACACGTCGGCCGAGTAGTAGTAGTCGAAGAACTTGGTGATCGCCTCCTGCTTGTCGCCGTCGTTCTCGAAGGCCATCAGCTGGTCCATGACGCCGAGCGTGAACGGCGAGCCGTCCTTGGTCGGGATCGGGACGATGGAGTAGTCCAGGTCGGGGTTGCCGTCGGCGATCTGGCCGACCGTCGGCGGGAGGCCGACCTGCATGCCGATCTTGCCCTGGATGAAGATGTCCATCAGGGGCGAGCGCTGCGTCGAACCGGGGTCGGCCTGGGTCGCACCGGCGTCGATCATCTTCTTGATCTGCTCGGCGCCGACGAGGTTCTCCGGGGTGTCGATCGTGATCTCGGACTCATCGCCGAACGATCCGCCGCCGCCCCACAGCCACACGGCCGCCTCGGCCTGCGCCTCTTCGGATCCGAGCGGCATGCCGTAGCCGGCGACGCCCCCGCCGAGTGCCGACACCTTGGTCGCGGCATCCAGCAGCGAGTCCCAGTCGGTCGGCGCCTCGACACCGGCCTGCTCGAGCAGCGCGTTGTTGACGAACAGGGCGCGGGCCGACGCGATCATCGGCAGCGCGTAGGCGGTGCCGTCGATCTCGGCGTTCTTCAGGAACGACTCCTGGAAATCGGAGAAGGTCTCCTTCGAGACGACGTCTTCCGTCGGGTAGAGCAGCTCATCGCCGACGAAGCCCGCGAAGGGTCCGCCGTTGTAGATGTCGGGAGCCTCGCCCGCCTGGATCTTGGTGGAGACGACCTTCTCGAGGTTGTCCCAGGACTGCACCTCGAGCTTGACCTTGATGTCGGGGTTGGCCTTCTCGAACCCGTCGATCACGGTCTCCCAGTTCGCCTTGGTGCCGTCGGAGTAGCTGGGGACGAGCAGGTCGAGGGTCGCTGAGCCCTCTTCGCCTCCGCCGTCTCCGGACGATCCGCCGAACCCGCACGAAGCGAGCGAGAGCGTGGCGACGGCCGCAACGGCGGCGGCGCCGAACCGCAGTGACTTCTTCATGTGTATTGCATTCCTCACTGTGAGTGTCCGTCCCTCGGCGGCAGGCCGCTTCGGGAAGGGGGTGTGGTGCACAGTCGCAAGCACATCTCACGCGACAGTGCGTGGTGATCGCTTCGCCGGGTGGCATCCGCGATCGTTCAAGCCGGGGCTCGGGGGTTCTCGGCGACGATCGGAATCGACGACGAGGCGTTGGAACTTGTCCGATTATTTGTCAGGGGAACAAACAAATCAAGGGTAAGTGGGGGTTGTCGTTGTTTTCCGCCATACTATGATTGATTCCGGCCTCAAACAATCACAAGTATGCAACGTCTCGCCAGAAAGGCACCCCGATGACTGAATCGCTTCCCGGCGCGCACATGCGCGAAGAACTCCACTCCCAGCCGCAGATGTGGGCACGGGCTGCCGACCTCACGGCCGAGCAGGGCTTGCTCCCCGCCACCGGTGCGCGGGTCGCGGTCGTCGGCTGCGGCACGTCGTGGTTCATGGCGCAGTCGTACGCCGCTCTCCGCGAGTCCTCGGGGCACGGCGAGACGGATGCGTTCGCCGCTTCCGAGGCGTTCATCGACCGGGGATACGACGCCGTCGTCGCGCTGACACGATCCGGCACGACCAGCGAGGTGCTCGAGCTCGTCGACCGCGTCAAAGGACGCATCCGCACGATCGGTGTCATCGGCGACCCGACGTCGCCGCTCGCGTCGCTCGTCGACGATGCGGTGCTGCTGCCGTTCGCGGACGAGAAGTCCGTGGTGCAGACGCGCTTCGCCACGACGGCCCTCGCCCTGTTCCGTGCCTCGCTCGGCGAAGACCTGTCCGCGGCGATCGCCGATGCCGAAGCCGTGCTCGCGGAGCCCGGCGATGACGAGCTGCGTGACGCCGAGCAGTACACGTTCCTCGGACGCGGCTGGACGATCGGTCTCGCCCACGAAGCCGCTCTGAAGCTGCGGGAGTCGTCGCAGTCGTGGACCGAGGCCTACCCGTCGATGGACTACCGCCACGGTCCGATCGCCATCGCCGCTCCCGGCCGGGTGACGTGGCAGTTCGGCGAGGCTCCGGAGGGGCTCGCCGGCGAGGTGACCGCGACCGGTGCCCGATTCGAGCAGCGGGCGATCGACCCGCTCGCCGACCTCGTGCGGCTGCACCGCACGGCGCTCGACCGCGCGGTGGAGCGTGGGCTCGACCCCGATCAGCCGCGCAACCTCACGCGATCCGTCATCCTGGATGCATGACCCCACTTACGGCCGGAGCCGATGATGATCGACCCTGACGCGGCGGCGGCCGTTCCCGACGTCGAGCGTGACGCGGCGGGAGAGAAGCTCTCCGACGTGCGCGGGCTCGGAGTCGGCGCGCCCGTCCTGGCATTCGACGTGGGCGGAACCGACATCAAGTCGGCGCTGTTCGACGCCGACGGGACGGCGCTCGGGCTCCGTCGCACGCCCACGCCGATCGCCGACGGCGACCGCACGCAGGTGCTGCTCGAGCGGCTCGAGGTGCTGGCCGCCGAGCTCCGCGCGGCGCATCCCGACGTCGTTCCGCAGGCGGCCGGACTCGTGGTGCCGGGGATCGTGGATGCCGAGGCCGGGGTGGGCGTCTTCGCGAGCAATCTGGGCTGGCACGACTCGCCGCTGCGCGACCTCGCCTCCGCTCGCCTGGGCCTGCCCGTGGCCTTCGATCACGATGTGCGGGCGGCGAGCTGGGCGGAGCGTCGCCTCGGCGGTGCCCGCGATTACGCCGACGCCGTCGTGCTCGTGATCGGCACGGGCATCGCCGGCGCCCTGCTCGTGGGCGGTGTGCCGTACACCGCCGGTGGCTACGCGGGCGAGATCGGGCACTCTCCCATCGCGGACGGGCCGATCTGTCCCTGCGGCGCGCGCGGCTGCCTGGAGGCCGTGGCCTCCGCGGGAGCCATCGCGCGGCGCTACCGGGAGGCGACCGGCATCGCACCCGACGGGGCCAAGGACGTGATCGCCCGCGCGGCGGCCGGCGACGAGGTCGCCGCAGAGATCTGGAACTCGGCGCTCGACGCCCTCACGATGTCGCTCGCGCAGCTCACCGCGGTCGTCGCGCCGCAGGCCGTCGTCATCGGCGGAGGTCTGTCCCGTGCCGGCGGTGCGCTCTTCGACGAACTGCGAAGGCGCCTCGCGGACCGGCTCAGCTTCCACCGCATCCCCGTGCTCGTCCCCGCCGAACTCTCCGGCAACGCCGGCCTGCTCGGTGCCGCCCTGCGCGCGAGGGAGCTCACGTGATCCTCACCGTCACCCCCAACCCCGCGCTCGACCTCACCTGGCACATCGATCGGCTCGTCGAGGGCGATACGCACCGGGCGGATGCCGGAGTCGCGCGCGCCGGCGGCAAGGGGCTCAACGTCGCCCGTGTGGCGTACTCCGAAGGAGCGGACGCCCTCGCGGTCACCACGACGGGCGGCCGCGTCGGCGAGGAGTTCGCCGCCGAGCTCCGTGCCAGCGGAGTGCCGCACGCCCTCGTGCCGGTGGCCGCCGAGACGCGGCGAAGCATCGCCGTGGTCGACGAGACCGCCGGCGACACGACGGTCATCAACGAGCGCGGGATCAACCCGACCGACAGCGAGTGGGCCGATCTCCTCGCCGAGGTCGTCGAACGGCTGCCGACTGCGAGGGTTCTCGTCGTCTCGGGCAGTGTGCCCCCGGGCGCCCCGGAGTCGCTGGTCCCGATG
>NZ_JBLVOH010000116.1:0-4373 GCF_053543675.1 Microbacterium umsixpiens | reverse complement strand
GGTCCCGATGCTCATCGCGGTGGGGAAGGACGCCGGAATCCCGGTCATCGCCGACACCTCGGGTCCTGCGCTCCTGCGCGCGGCGGATGCCGGTGCCGACGTGCTGAAGCCCAATGCGGCCGAACTCGTCGACGCCACCGGCATCACCGACCCCGTCGAGGGTGCCCGTTCGCTGATCGCCCGCGGCGTCGGGCTCGTACTGCTCTCGCTGGGCGCCGACGGCATGCTCGCCGTCACCGCCTCCGACCTCGTGCACGCGCGACTCGACGAACCTCTTGCCGGCAATCCCACCGGCGCCGGAGATGCCGGTGTAGCGGCCTGCGCCGTGCTGTACGCGGAGGGCGAGGGCGACCCCGAGCAGATCCTCCGCCGCGCCACGGCCTGGTCCGCTGCCGCGGTGCTCGCCCCGCTCGCCGGGGACATCTCCCCGCGCTGGCGCGAGCTCGAACAGCAGCTGCGCGTCTCGCATCCCGACCCTGAATCGTTCCGGAAGGACCCTTCGTGACCCTCGTCTCCGCTCGCGACCTCGTCTCCGCCGCATCCGCCGCCGGCACGGGGATCGGCGCGTTCAACGTGATCCACCTCGAGACCGCCGAGGGGCTCGTGCGTGCCGCAGCTCTCGCCGAGCTGCCCGTGATCCTGCAGATCTCGCAGAACTGCGCCGACTATCACGGCGGGCTCGAGCCGATCGCTCTGGCCACTCTCGCGGTCGCCCGCCGCGCGCAGACGCCGGTCGCCGTGCACCTCGATCACGCCGAACGGCCCGAGCTGGTCGACGAGGCCATCGCGCTGGGCTTCGGGTCGGTCATGTTCGACGGCGGCGCGCTGCCCTACGACGACAACCTGGCGCTCACGGCATCCGTCGCGGACCGGGCGCACGCGGCCGGGGTCTACGTCGAGGGTGAGCTGGGCGAGGTGGGCGGCAAGGACGGTGCACACGCGCCGGGTGTGCGCACCGATCCCGACGAGGCCCAGGACTTCGTCGCGGCGACGGGTGTCGATGCGCTCGCGGTGGCGGTGGGTTCCTCCCACGCGATGACCGACCGCACGGCGTCGCTCGACCTCGACCTGATCGCGCGGCTGCGAGCGGTGCTGCCCGTTCCGCTCGTCCTGCATGGATCCTCGGGGGTGGCGGATGCCGTGATCGCGGACGCCGTCCGCGCCGGGATGACCAAGATCAACGTCTCCACGCACCTCAACGGCTTCTTCACCCGGGCGGTGCGCGAGAAGCTCGACGCGGATGAGCGGCTGGTCGACTCGCGCAAGTACCTCGCGCCTGCCCGCGATGCGCTCGCCGTCGAGGCTGCCCGCATGCTCCGGCTGTTCGCGCTGCAGGGCACTCGGCGATGAAGCGGGCGGCGCGGCTGAACGCGATCCTCGACCTTCTCGCCGTGAGTGGCGAGGTCACGGTGGAAGACCTGGTGGAGCAGTTCGGAGCCTCGTCGGCCACGACCCGCCGCGACCTCGACACACTCGCCGAGCAGCGGCTGCTCACCCGTACGCACGGTGGCGCCGTGGCACAGGCCGTCGCCTACGAGCTGCCCATCCGCTACAAGAGCCACCTGCGCACGCTGGAGAAGGACAGCATCGCGCAGACCGCGGCGGGCCTCGTCGCCCCCGGCATGGTGGTCGGGCTGTCCGGCGGCACGACGACCACCGCGATCGCGGCGGCACTCGCCGCCCGAGACGACCTGTCCGGCAACGGCGGCATCACCGTCGTCACCAATGCCGTGAACATCGCCGCACAGCTCGCCACGCGGCCCGACATCAAGGTCGTCGTCACCGGTGGCGTCATCCACTCCCGCAGCTACGAGCTCGTCGGTCCGTTCGTCGAACAGCTGCTGCGCGGGGTGCGGCTCGACATCGCCTTCATCGGCGTGAACGGGATGGATGCCGCCGCGGGCGCCACCACGCAGGACGAGCGCGAGGCCGCCGTCAACCGGATGATGGCCGAACGTGCCCGGCGCGCGGTCGTGGTCACCGACGGCAGCAAGCTCGGGGTCGAGGCGTTCTCGGCGGTCGGCGGCGTCGAGCTCTTCCCGACCGTGATCACGGATGCGGGAGCGGATGCGGAGGCGCTCGCCGCGCTGCGCGCCGCCGGCTATGCGGTGCTCGTCGCCTGAGCCGGGACGTTCGGCGGAGAGCGCGGTATACTCAGAGTATGACCACCACCATCAAGGTGAACGATGATCTCCGCGATCGCCTGAAGGAGCAGGCTGCGCGTGATGGTCTCACTCTCGGCGCGCATCTCGCTCACCTCGCCGACGCCGAAGACCGTCGTTGGAGGCTGCAGTCGCTGAAGCGCGCGATCGAACGGACTGCTCCGTCCGAGAAGGCATCGCATGCCGCAGAAGCCGCCGAATGGGAGCGGGCTGACCTGAGCGACGCGACCGCGTGAGTTCCTCCTCGGAGCTCGCGCCGGGACGAGTCGCATGGGCGGCGCTCGAGCCCGTGCGCGGCAGGGAGCAGGGTGGGCACCGACCTGTTCTGATCGTGGCCTCGGCCGGGTACCTGGATGCGGTGACGACGCTGGCCATCGTGCTGCCGATCACGACGACCGACCGGGGGTGGCCGAATCACGTCATGGTGGAGGGGCCGAGCGGACTCGATCGGCCATCGTGGATCATGACCGAGCAACCTCGCACACTCTCGCGCGACCGCCTTACGGGAACGGCAGGCGAGGTCACGGAAGAGTGCCTCGAATCGGTACGCGCGTGGCTCGGCGACTTCCTCGATCTGTAGGAACATCCCCTGACCCCGGACACCCCAAGGGCCCCGACGTCCCCAGATCGTCGAGGCCCTATGAGGGCGCCGCGGCTGTATGCCGCGACACCCCCGAGCAGATGGTGTCCGTGTCGTACTCACGCTCCCCAGCGCGCTTGATATCCCCAGATCCGACTGCGCCTCCCTCGCGCCTCAACCCTTCGAGGCCCTTCGCATGGCACCTTCCGAAGAACAGGAGCGTGCGGCACCGGTTCTGATACACCGAATGGAGAAAAAGATCAGAATCCGTCTCCGTGGCACTGGAACGGGGCGCTGAGACCGGTGTCGACGGTGGCTCGGGCGAGCGCCGCCGAGGGTGTCGCACCCTCGGACAGGCCGACATGGACGGCACTCAGCAGCTCGGCCGCCACTTCGTCGGGCACGGCGACGGGCGCGGCGATCACGCAGTCCGCGCCCGCGTGCAGCCACACCCGCGTCATCCCGAGCGCCTCCTCGCCCCAGCGCACCGAGGAACGCCCGAGTTCGCAGGCCGAGAGGATCACAGTCGTGGGGACGCGCGGAATCAGGTCGACGTCGTAGCCGAAGAGGATGCCGTCGGCGAGCTCGAAACCCGAGAACAGGGGGTTGTCGACCGCGTGCCTGCCGTGCGCCGCGATGTGCAGCACGTCGCTGTCCGACGCGAGTCGGGTGGCCGCCGCCACCGTCGCGTCGCCGCCCTCGAGGATCCGCGTCGCCACACCCCCGCCGTCCCAGGTGTCCGCGGCTCGCCGCACCTCCTCGCCGGCGCGGGGGACGCGCGGGCCCGCGGCGAACCCGATCGTCGACGGGCGTCTGCCGACGACGGCCGCGCCGCCCCGCAACCGCGACACCGACGTCGCGAGCGTGAAGGGGAGCCCGGTCATCCCCGGCAGCATCGCCCACGGCACCCCGCCGAGTGCTCCGGGCACCGTGATCGCCAGACGGCGTGCCGACGGCGCCGCCGAGAGCAGCGGTGCGAGCAGCTCGTCATCCAGCAGCTCCAACCGCGCGGAGAGGGCGCGCGCGGTCACGGCGCCCATCAGCCCGCCGCGGGTCATCGCGGCCATGTCGAGGTCGGCGCGCAGACCGTCGAGCGCGGATCGCACACGGGGCCAGGACAGGTCGACGACCGTGGCCCCCGATGACGTCACCGCGATGGCGTGCAGCGCGGAGCCGGTGAAGATGTACGACAGGACGGCGGTGTCGGGATCGAGCAGCGCCGTCGCCTCGGCGAGGCCCAGCCGCTCACGGGCGCCGCCCGCCCCTGTCGCGGCCCACTGCCGCTCCCGCACCCGGTCGCGAAGGACGCGTACGCGAGCGTCCGTGGTCCAGTCGGCGCCGGCGAGCTCGGCGCGCAGCATCCGCAGTTCCGCCAGATCCACGGCCAGCGAGTCATCGCGCGGAGGCCGCACCGGAGCGACCTGCTGGCTGAGGTGACGGGCGCGTTCCGACCACTCGAACATCGTCGCGGGATCGTGCAGGCGCGCGGCGGCGGAGAGGCCGGCATACATCAGGTCGGCGCCGTGCATGGCGACCGAGGCCTGCAGGTCGAGGGCACCGAACGACTGCTGCCAGGTCGTGAGCAGGTCGAGGCCGTCGGCGGCGGCTCGCAGCGCATCCCGGTCGCGCCC
>NZ_JBLVOH010000115.1:7838-16082 GCF_053543675.1 Microbacterium umsixpiens | reverse complement strand
GCCTCGGACCACGCGGTCCGGGGCATCCTCGTGTTCGCGGGTGCGGGCACCACCCGGCCGACCCACAGGCGGCTCCGTCGAGAATGGGATCCCCGCTGTGAGGAGAGCATGATCGACGTCGAACACCGACCACCGCTCGCCCGAAGCACCACGACGCGCCATGCCCGCCGTCTCGCGATCGCCGGCATCGCCGTGCTGATCCTGCTCGTGTCCGGCGGGATTCCCGGTGTAGTCGGCACCGCCGTCGCCGCCGTCCTCCCCTGGCTCGGTCTCGTCCTGCTCGCACTCGTCGTCATCGCGTTCTTCCTCGCCCGGCGCGTGATCGTCCTCCTCCTGGTGCCCACGCTCCTCTGGTTCCTCGCGATGGCCCCGGCGTTCCCCGGCCTCCCGGCATCAGCCAGTGCGGAGAGCGAGCTCACGATCGCCAGCCAGAACGTGCGCGCGCACTCCGGCAGTGCTGCCGCCTCCGCCGCAGAACTCGCGCAGAGCGAGGCGGATGTGATCGCCCTCACCGAACTCGACGGCGACAGCCTCTCCGCCGCGAGCGAGGTGCTCGCCGACGCGTACCCGCACTCCTACACGGTCGGCACGGTGGCGCTGTGGAGTCGATACCCCCTGGCGAGTGCCGAACCGCTCACTCTCGGGCTCAGCTGGAAGCGCGCGCTCCGCGTCGAGGTACAGAGTCCCGCGGGCCCGGTCGCCGTCTACGTGCTGCACGCCGCCTCCGTGCGCCCCGGGCAGCAGCAGGACCGCGACACGATGCTGCACGGCATCGCCGAGCAGGTCGCCTCCGACGAGGCCACGGCACTCGTTGTCGTCGGTGACTTCAACGCACCGTCGACGGACCCGAGCCTGGCTGCGCTGCGAGCGGAAGCGGACTGGGCACGGCCGACCGACGGCACCCTCGGGTTCACCTGGCCCGCCGCCTTCCCGCTCGTCCGGATCGACCAGGTGTTCGTCCGCGGACTCGATGTCGTCGCCTCAAGCACCCGACGTGCCGGGAACAGCGACCACCTCGCCACGATGACGCGCGTGCGCTGAGTCGCACGCCTCTTCGTCCGAGCCGTCGCGCGCACGGCGACACGACACCGGGTCGTAACCTGCCACCGGTGGGTCCTGGACCACGCGACAATGGAAGCATGGACTGGCAGACGACCTCCGAGGACACGGTGCCGTCGGCGCCCGTGACGGAGGCCGACGTCCGGCTGCTCCGTGCCCGCCCACCGGCGACGGGCGCGTGGCGCGACGGCGACCCGGTCGGCGGTAGGCGTTTCGCGGCGTTCGGCGCCTTCTCGACCGAGAGCGGCCGGGAACTGCCGGGAATCCGCATCGCGTACGAGTCGTGGGGCGAATTGAATGCCGCTCGCGACAACGCGATCCTCGTGCTGCATGCGCTCACGGGCGACAGCCATGTGCGGGGCCCCGCCGGCTCCGGCCATCCGACCGTGGGGTGGTGGGAGGACATCACCGGCCCCGGTGCACCGCTCGACACCGACCGCTGGTTCGTGATCGCTCCGAACATGCTGGGCGGCTGCCAGGGGTCGACCGGGCCGGCGAGCGTCGCCCCCGACGGCTACGAATGGGCATCACGCTTCCCCTACCTGACGATCCGCGACCAGGTGGCGGCGCAGGTGCGGCTCGCCGATGCGCTGGGCATCGACAGCTGGGCCGCGGTCATCGGCGGATCCATGGGCGGTATGCATGCCCTGGAGTGGGCGGTGACGCATCCCGAGCGCGTGCAGCGGCTGGCCGTGCTCTCCTCTCCCCCGGTGACGACGGCCGACCAGATCGCGCTGAACACCGTGCAGCTCGAGACCATCCGGATGGACCCGCGGTTCCAGGGCGGCGAGTACTACGACCTCGGAGACGGCGACGGCCCGCACCGCGGACTCGCGCTGGCACGCCGGATGGCTCTGCTGAACTACCGCAGCCCGATCGAGTTGAACCAACGCTTCCAGCGGTCGTGGCAGTCGGATGTCTCACCTCTCGGTCACGGCGGGCGCTTCGCCGTGGAGTCGTACCTCGATTTCCACGGCAACAAGTTCACCCGTCGCTTCGACGCGAACAGCTACATCACGCTCGTCGAGGCCATGAACTCGCACGACGTCGGCCGCGGGCGCGGCGGTGCCGAAGAGGCGCTGCACGCGGTCACCGCCACCGCACTCGTCCTCGGCATCGACAGCGACCGGCTGTTCCCCGTCGACGGACAGCAGCGCATCGCCCGCAGCATCCCGAACGTGATCGACGGGGAGGCCGTGGTGGTCTCCAGCGACTTCGGGCACGACGGCTTCCTCATCGAGACCGAGATCGTCGGCGCGAACCTGCGGCGGCTGCTCGAGAGCTGATCCGCGTCGCTCACCCGGGGAGGAACCGCCACGGCAGCTCGCCCGCCTCGAGACGCCCCTGCTCCCACACGAACGCCTGCGCGGCGCCCGAACCGAGAACACGGGTCTGGAACAGCTGCACGGCACCGCCGGAAGACAAGGCGGATGCTGCCTCGGTGAACGCCGACAGCTGATGCAGCGTGATCCAGGTCGGCGGATACAGCATCCACGCCCCGGCACCGTGCCGCGCGAGAGCCTCGGCGGGATGTACCCAGGCGATCTCGGCCACCTCGTCTTCGGACGGTGAAGGATCGGTGGACGGCGCCGCGGCGAGGAAGAACCAGGTACGGATGCGCGTGGGTGCCTCGACCGGCGGATGCCATTCGGAGAACGCCACCAGTTCCTCGACGACGACCCCGACCTCTTCGAAGGTCTCCCGGATCGCGGCACGACGCGCGTCCTCGACCTCCTCGTCACCGTCTCGGAGGTCGGCCGGCTCGACCTTGCCACCGGGAAAGACCCACGCACCCGCGAATGATCCGCGATCGGGACGCCGCATCAGCAGCACTTCGAAGCCGAGATCGGCTGCGCGCAGCAGCACGACCGTGCCGGCGACGGGGAGAGAGGAATCGGGCGCGATCACCCCGTCACTCTACGACGCGACGCGTTCCCTGGCCGCGGGACGACGCGCGTCCACGCGGTAGGACAGCAGGGCGATCAGCAATCCCGCCACGGCGAGCGCGGCACCGGTCCATGCGGGAGCCGTGAAGCCCCAACCTGCCGCGATCACGAGGCCACCGAGGAAAGCGCCCAGGCTGTTCCCGATGTTGAGGGCCGAGTGGTTCATCGCCGCCGCGATCGACTGGTTGTCTTCAGCCACATCCATCAGTCGCGTCTGGATCGTCGGGCTCAGCACCGACGACACGAAGCCGACCACGAAGACCAGCAGCCCGAGCGTCACGATCCAGAAGGCCAGGACCGCGAGCAGGCCGAGAACGACGACGAGGGCGGCGAGCCCGAACAGCAGCGTGCGGCGCAGGTCGATGTCTGCGAGGTGGCCGCCGACGAGGTTTCCCGCGGTCATGCCGAGCCCCATCAGCACCAGGACGATCGGCACCGCCCAGTCCGGCGACCCGGCGACCTCGGTCACGAGAGGCGCGATGTAGCTGTAGACGGCGAAGAAACCACCGAAACCGATCGCACCGATGCCGAGCGTGAACCACACCTGCGGGATGCGGAAGACCCGCAGCTCCTGACGCATCGTGCGTCCGGGATCACCGGGGTGCTGCGGCACGAACACCGCGATGAAGACCGTCGCCAACGCGAACACGAGCGCGACGACGGCGAACGCCGCGCGCCACCCCCACTGCTGTCCGAGGAACGTGCCGAGCGGCACGCCGACCACGTTGGCGACCGTGAGGCCAGTGAGGATGAACGCCACACCCTTGGCGCGGTTCCCCGGACCCATGACGTCGGCCGCGACCAGGGCGCCGATGCCGAAGTACGCGCCATGCGGGAGCCCTGCCAGGAACCGGGAGGCGGCGACGAGTTCGAACGTGGGCAGAACCACGGTGAGCGCGTTGAAGACCGTCAGGGCGAGGGCCAGCACGATCACTACCCGGTGCCTCGGGAAGCGCGCGACGAAGCCGGCGATGGTCGGCGCACCGACCACCACGCCCAGCGCGTACAGCGAGATCAGCCAACCGGCCTGGCTCAGCGCGTCTTCCTGGCTGGTGGCCCAGAGCGAGGGCAGCAGGTCGGCGGCGATGTTGGGCAGCAGACCCATGACCACGAACTCGGTCATGCCGATGCCGAAGCTGCCGATGGCGAGAGAGAGGAGCGCCCACTTCGCCGCACCCCTCGATTCAGTCGAGGGATTCACCGGTACAGCCTAGCGGCCGTCCGACGCCACGCCGTCCGTGCTCGTCCGCTCACGCAACATGAAGACGTCGACCTCGTCCTGCCTCTCGAGGACGAAGCCGTGGCGTTCATACAGCGCCCGGGCAGGACTGCCCTGGAGCACGTTGAGACGATGGGGCACGTCATCGTCCAGGAGCATCGTCAGGATGCGACCTCCGATGCCGGCCCCCTGGTGCGAAGGAGCGATGTAGAAGTGCTCCAGCCAGCGCGACCCGCCTTCGTCACGGAGCGCGACGGAGCCGACCTCCTCTCCGTCCACGATGATGACGCGGGTCTCCTCCGGCGCGAACGCGTCCCGGAATCGCTGCCGCACCCGCGCATCGTCATAGCGACCGAGCCGCGTCAGATCAGACCGGAGCACGATCGCCCGCAGCTCGGCGATCCACTCGGCGTCATCGTCGACAGCCGGACGTGTCCGGACCTCGACAGGAGCGCGCCGATCAGTCATCCGACTCCTCGATCGCCGCCTCGAGGCGCTCGATCTTCGCGTCGAGCTCGCCCGAGTACCCGGGGCGGATGTCGGCCTTGAGCACGAGCGACACCCGCGAGCCGAACGGCATGACCGCCTCGGTGGCACGCTTGACGACGTCCATCACCGTGTCCCAGTCGGGACCCTCGATCTCGGTGAACATGCTCGTCGTGCGATGCGGCAGCCCCGACTCGCGCACCACGCGCACAGCCGCGGCCACCGCGTCGTGCACGGAGGCATCGGTTCGCTCGGTTCCTTCGGCGGGTGTGCCGCTCGGGGCGACGGAGAAGGCGATCAGCATGGGTTCACTCCTGGAGTTTCGGATGACGGACGGGCACGCGCAGGAGAGCGCGGATGCCGAGGACGAGCAGGACGATGAGAAGGAGGTTCCGCACGGTGAGCACCGCGACGGGAAGCGCCTCGGCGCGCAGCAGGGCGTCGTAGCCGAGCGGATACACGAGACAGGTGAGCAGACAGAGCGCGAGCACGATGACCGCGGGTGTGCGCGCTCTGGCGCGATCGAGCACGATCCACAGGATCACCGGCGCGATGAGCCAGGTCTGGAATTGGGGAGAGCCGACCTTGTTGGTGACGATGAGCAGTGTCACGAGCGTGAGGGCGAGCGGAGGGAACAGCCGGGGGAAGGCGGCACCACGGATCGCCTTCACCGCGCCGATCGCCGCGACCACCAGCACGCAGATCATCATCAGCGGGGTGAGGGCCGCGGCGACGGCATCCACTCCCGGCGCCGTCACCTGAAAGGTGAGGATCTCGAAGCTGTACTCGATGCGTGCCGCACCCGCGACAGCGAGCCAGAGGAACGGCGTCGCCGCCACCGCCTCGATCTGCAGCCCGCGCCCGGTCTGCTCGGTCAGGAACCCGAGGATCTCCGTGTCGGCGCCGAACAGCACCAGCAGCAACACGACGCCGCCCGTGACGATGATCGCGGCGAGCAGCACGCGCCACCGCGCGCGGACCGCGACGACCGCAGCCACGACGAGGGCGCCGGGCCAGATCTTGATCCAGGCGCCGGCCGTCAACAGGGCGGCGGCGATCATCGGTCGCGCGACGAGCCAGAGTCCACCCATCACGGCGAGGGGCACGGTGATCGCGTCGATCCGGTACAGCGCGATCGGACCGAGTAGCAAGACGGCCCCACACCAGAACCAGGCGGCGACCCGCCGCGCGTGCGAGGGCGATCGCCCGATGAGTACACCGAAGGCGATCGCATCGAGGACGATGACCAGCACGGCCCAGCCGACGAGGTAGGCGCTCGAGACGCCGAGCACGGGAACCAGAGGCGCGGCGAGTCCGGCGGCGAGCAGCAGGGGCACCAGCGCGAGCTGGGGGTAGACCCAGGTCTCGGTGATGCCGACGATCGGTCCGCCCCCGAGAGCCGCCGACGCCCACGGCTCGTACACGAGCACGACATCACCCATGGGCTGGCTCGGATACACCCACCCGAGGAGAGCGGTGAGCAGGTGGACGAGGAGGAATGCGCCCCACAGGACGAGCACCCTCATCGTCGAGTCGCGGCTCACGCCAGGACGTCCTGGATCGCGTGCGGGAGCGCCTCGGCCACGTCCATCGCGACGATCGGGTGACCCGGGCCGCCGGCGAGCGTGCCGGCCGCGATGCGCGCGGCATGACCATGCAGCCAGGCCCCGGCAGCGGCGACCTCGGCGAGCGCCGCTCCGGGGTTCGCGGCCATGACCGCCCCGAGTACGCCCGCGAGCACGTCTCCGGTACCGGCCGTCGCCAGCCACCCCGTTCCCGCTTCGACGGCGATGACGGCTCCGTCGGGGTCGGCGACCAGCGTCCGTGCCCCCTTGAGCAGCACGGTGCCGCCGATCTTCGCGGCCACCTGTCGTGCCGCATCCGCCCGATCGTCGTCTTCGTCGTCGTGGGGCTGCACGCGGAGGCGCTCCTGCAACCGGGCGAACTCCCGTGCGTGCGGGGTGACGAGGAACGGCGCCCGCGCTCCCGGCGCGAGGTCCAGGGCACCCGCATCGATGACGACGGGGGCCGTGCCGGCGAGGATCTCGCGGAGCGCGACGCTCTCCGCGTCCGTGCGGTGCATCGGATCCGTCCCGGAGCCGATCACCCAGGCTCCGACGCGCGAACTGCCGATGTCCGCTCCCTCGACGGTCTCGGGTCGCCGAGCCAGCACGGCGTCCGACACCCGTTCCGCGCCCACGTACCGCACGAACCCCGCCCCGGCCCGCCAGGCCGCCTCGACTCCGAGCACCGCGGCGCCGGGGTAGGCGGGAGATCCGGTACGCAGCGCCACGACCCCGCGCGCGTACTTGTCGTCCTCCGCCGTGGGCGCACGGAACAGGCGTGCCGTATCGCTGCGTGACCACTCCCGCACCTCGATCATGACTCCACGTTAGTGCGGCGGCCCGAGGCGCACGCCCGCGGGGGTAGCGTCGAACGGTGAGTCTTCTCTTCTCCCCTCTGAGCATCCGATCCGTCATCTTCCGCAATCGCCTCTGGGTCTCGCCCATGTGCATGTACAGCGCCGTCGACGGCGTCGTTCAGGAGTGGCACCACGCCCACCTCGCCCAGTTCGCCTCGGGCGGCGCCGGGCTGATCGTCGCCGAGGCCACCTCGGTCGTCCCCGAGGGCCGGATCTCCCCTCGCGACGTCGGCCTCTGGAACGACGAGCAGCGCGACGCACTCGCGCCGATCGTCCAGGCCATCCACGACCGCGGAGCGCACGCCGGCATCCAGCTCGCGCACGCGGGTCGGAAGGCCTCGACCTGGTGGCCCTGGGCTCCCCAGCGCGGCTCCGTCCCGCAGGAGGACGGCGGCTGGACGACCACCGCGCCCTCGGCCGTGGCGTTCGACGGCTTCGCGGAACCGGTGGCCCTCGACCTGGCGGGCATCGACCGCGTGGTCGAGGGGTTCGCGTCCGCCACGCGCCGCGCGCTCGACGCCGGCTTCGACGTCATCGAGATCCACGGGGCGCACGGCTACCTCCTGCACCAGTTCCTGTCGCCGCTGTCGAACCTGCGCGACGACGAGTACGGCGGATCGCTCGAGAATCGCGCACGGCTGCTGCTCCGCGTGGTGGACGCCGTTCGTGCCACCGCCGGCGCCGAGGTGCCGCTGCTCGTGCGCATCTCGGCCACCGATCACGCGGACGGCGGCTTCACCCCGGAGGAGGCGACGATCGTCGGCGACTGGGCGGCACAGCACGGGGCCGACCTGATCGACGTCTCCAGCGGCGGCCTCGTCGCGCATCAGAGCATCGACGTATTCCCCGGATATCAGGTGCCGCTCGCCGAGACGGTGCGCCAGGGGGGCCGCATCCCGGTGTCCGCGGTCGGGCTCATCACCGCGTCGGCCCAGGCGGAGCAGGTGCTCGCCGACGGCGCGGCGGACGTGATTTTCGCGGGTCGGGAGTGGTTGCGTGACCCGCACTTCGCCCTCCGCGCCGCCCACGAGCTCGGTGCGGAGATCGCCTGGCCCCCGCAGTACGAGCGCGCGCACTGGCGCTGAGCGGGCGCGCACGCGACGAAGGCCGCC
>NZ_JBLVOH010000115.1:4505-7749 GCF_053543675.1 Microbacterium umsixpiens | reverse complement strand
GCCCTTCGCGTATCTGTCCGGATCAGCGTCCGCGGAAGCGACGCGTCGCGTCCTGCACCTCGCCGACCAGCTCCTCCAGGATGTCCTCCAGGAACAGCACCGCGGTGGTGTTGCCCTGCGCGTCGCGCACCTTCGCGAGGTGGCGGCCCGCGCGGCGCATGACGGCGAGAGCATCCTCCAGATCCGTATCCTCCTGCACCGGCACCATGTGGTGGATGCGCTTGGCCGGGACCGGCTGGATCATCTTCGTCTCGGCATCCGGCCCTTCGGATGCGCGGAGGATGTCCTTCAGGTGGACATACCCGATCGGTACCGCTTCGTCGTCGACGATCACGTAGCGGGAGAACCCGTAGCGGGACACGGCCTTCTCGATGTCGTCCGGCGTGGTCGACTGCGGCAGCGTCACGAGATCGCCGAGCGGCACGGCGACATCCCGCGCCTTCTTGTCGGTGAATTCGACGGCGGCGGCGACCGTTCCCGCGGTGTCCATCAGCAGACCCTCGCGTCGCGACTGGCTCACGATGGTCGCGACCTCGTCGAGCGTGAACGTGGAGGCGGCCTCGTTCTTCGGCTCCACCCGGAAGAGGCGCAGCACACCGTTGGCGGCCGCGTTGAGCACCCAGATCACCGGCATGAATACCTTCGACACCCACACGAGCGGCGGAGCTAGGATCAGCACGGCACGATCCGGCACCGAGAACGCCAGGTTCTTCGGCACCATCTCGCCGAACACGACGTGCAGGAACGAGACGATCAGCAGCGCGATCGCGAAGGAGACCGCATCGACGGCACCGTCCGGCCAGCCGAGCGCATGCAGCGGCACGGCGAGCAGGTGGTGGATCGCGGGCTCCGAGACGTTCAGGATCAGGAGCGAGCAGATGGTGATGCCGAGCTGCGAGGTCGCGAGCATCAGAGTCGCGTGCTCCATCGCGTACAGCGCCGTCTTCGCTGCACGCGAGCCCTGGTCTGCGCGCGGTTCGATCTGCGACCGACGAGCCGAGATCACCGCGAACTCTCCACCGACGAAGAACGCGTTCGCGATCAGAAGCACGACGAGCCAGGCGAGTCCTCCCCAATCGTTCATCGGGTGGCCTCCTCTCCCCCGTCGAGCGGACTCGGAACGTAGCGGACGCGGTCGACGCGCCGGCCGTCCATGCGGACGACCTGGAGCATGCCGCTGTCGAGCGGCACCTCGTCGCCGACCGAGGGCACGCGCTCGAGCACGCTCATGACGTAGCCGCCCACTGTGTCGTACACGTCGCCCTCCGGCACCTCGACGCCCGCGCGACGGCGCAGCTCATCGGGCCGCAGCTCGCCGGGGAAGGTCACACCCTCCCGGTTGCGGATGACTCCTGCTCTGGTGCGATCGTGCTCGTCGGCGACCTCGCCGACCAGCTCCTCGACGAGGTCTTCGAGGGTGACGAGACCCGCAGTCCCGCCGTATTCGTCGACGACGACGGCGAGCTGGTAACCGCGAGCACGGAGCTCGGAGATCAGGGCGTCGACGTGCACCGTCTCGGGTACGCGCAGGGGCTCGGTCGCCAGAGCACCGACGGGGACGTCGATCCGGCGATCACGCGGCACCGAGATGGCCGCCTTGAGGTGCACGACGCCCGTGATGTCGTCGAGATCGTCGTCGTAGACCGGGAAGCGGCTGTGGCCGGTCCGTCGCGCGAGTTGGATGACGTCGTCCACCGAGTCGCCCGCGGCGATCGCGTGCATGCTCGGCCGCGCGGTCATCACATCGGCGGCGGTCAGCCGGGAGAACATCAGGGTGCGGTCGAGCAGCGTCGCGGTGTCGGCCTCGAGCAGGCCCGCATTGGCGGAGCGTCGGACGAGCGAGGAGAGCTCCTCCGCGCTGCGGGCACCGGAGAGCTCCTCCTTGGGCTCGATGCCCATGCTCCGCAGCACGCCGTTGGCACTGCCGTTGAGCACGACCACGGCCGGTTTGAAGACTGTCGTGAAGGCGACCTGGAAGGGGATGACGAGCTTCGCCGTCGCCAGCGGCAGGGCGAGCGCGAAGTTCTTCGGCACGAGTTCGCCGAGGATCATCGAGAGCACGGTGGCGACGAGCATCGCCACGATCGTCGCGATGGGCGCGACCGCCGCCTCCGGGATGCTCCAGGCGAGGAGCGTCGGACGAAGCAGGTTCGACAGCGCTGGCTCCATCGTGTAACCGGTCAGCAGCGTCGTCAGCGTGATGCCGAGCTGCGCTGCGGAGAGATGCGTGGACGTGTGCCTGAGGGCGCCGATCGTGAGCGAGAGCCGGGATTCACCTCTGGCCTGTCGCGCCTCGAGCTCGGCGCGGTCGAGGTTGACCAGCGCGAACTCGCTGGCGACGAAGAGGCCGGTGCCGACCGTGAGAAGGAGCCCCACGCCCAACATGATGTAGTCCATCAGCGGTTCCTCTCCTGCGAGAGAGGCGGACAGTGGGGCGATGTTCTGCAACTGGGAGGGTCGTCCATTATGCGGACGATTGTACAGAAGACGACTGTGCTCGCGCTCGCGATCACCAGCTGACGGGCAGCGCCTTGCCCTCTTCGTACCCCGCCGCCGACTGGAGTCCGACCAGCGCGCGATCGTGGAACTCCGGCACGGACGACGCACCCGCATACGTGAACGACGAACGCACGCCCGAGGTGATCATGTCCAGCAGGTCCTCCACGCCGGGGCGCAGGGGGTCGAGATAGATCTTGGACGAGGAGATGCCCTCGGCGAAGAGCTCTTTGCGGGCCCGCTCGTAGGCGTCGAGTCGGCCGAAGCGCGCCTGCACCGCCTTGGTCGACGCCATGCCCCAGGATTCCTTGAACAGGCGTCCGTCGCCGTCGCGCTGCAGCTCCCCCGGCGCCTCGATCGTGCCGGCGAACCACGAGCCGACCATGACGGATGCCGCGCCGGCCGCGAGCGCGAGCGCGACGTCGCGGGGGTACCGCACGCCGCCGTCGGCCCAGACATGGGCGCCGAGCTCCTTGGCGGCCTGGGCGGTCTCGAGCACCGCGGAGAACTGGGGGCGGCCGACCGCGGTCATCATGCGCGTCGTGCACATCGCCCCCGGGCCCACGCCCACCTTGAGGATCGTCGCGCCCGCATCGACCAGGTCGGCGACGCCGTCGGCGGTGACGATGTTGCCGGCGACGACGGGCAGACCGAGGTCGAGCTCGGCGATCGCACGCAGAGCGCGCAGCATGCTCTCCTGGTGGCCGTGCGCGGTGTCGACGACCAGCACGTCGACACCGGCTCCGGC
>NZ_JBLVOH010000115.1:0-4479 GCF_053543675.1 Microbacterium umsixpiens | reverse complement strand
GCGACGTCGCCGTTGATTCCGACGGCCGCGGCGACGGCCAGACGCCCGTCGGTATCGACGGCCGGGCGGTACAGGGTCGAGCGCAGCGCACTGCGCGCGCTCAGGGTGCCCACGAGATGTCCGTGATGGACCACGGTCACCATCTCGACGTCGGCGTCCGTGATGACGTCGAAGGCGTGCCGCTCCGAACCGATGTCGTCCGCGTCGATGGACGGCGTCCCGCGGTGCACGAGATCTCCGAGCTGAGCATCCGGCAGCGCGGTGGCGAGCCTGGTGGCCGGGAGCACCCCGAGGATCCGGCCGACCTCGATCGGCGCGGCGCCCTGCGCGACCACGATCCCGTGACCGGCGGCGGCCGGGAGCAGACGAAGCGCGTCCGAGACGGAGGCCTCGGGCGGGAGCACGATCGGGGTGTCCCAGAGGACCGGCTGCGCCTTCACGTCGCGGATCGCGGAATCGAGATCCTGCAGCGGCAGGTCCTGGGGAAGGACGCCGAGCGCACCTCGGCGGGCGAGCACCGCCGCGATGCGCGGTCCGGTCACGGAGTTCATGTTCGCGGCGACGATCGGAAGGGTGGCCGGGGTGCCGTCCAGTGGTGCCAGATCGACCTGAAGACGGCTGGTGACCCCGGATCGCCGCGGCACCAGGAAGACGTCCGAGTAGGTCAGGTCGACGGTCGGCTGCGATCCAGAGAACTCCATGTCTCCACGGTACCCAGATCGCAGCCGCGTGGGCGCGTCGCTTCCGACGATTCCCCGAGCGAAACACGTTAGGCTTGTTGGTCGAGAGTGTGCGGATCCGAACGCATCCTGCGTCGACGTCCGCACCAGAGAGCTTCAGCGATGAAAGAGGGCGATCGAGAGTGTCGAACCAGGTGACCGGCGTCAACGGCGACGGGGGGTTCGGAGCCAATTCCTGGCTCGTCGAAGAGCTCTACGAGCAGTTCAAGGTGAACCGCGACTCCGTCGACAAGGAGTGGTGGCCGATCCTCGAGAAGTACCACTCGGACACGTCCTCATCGGCACCCGCCGCCGCGGACACGTCGGCACATCCGGTGACCGCCCCGATCCCCGTGATCGGCTCGCAGCCGGTCGCCCGCACGACCGCGAAGCCCGCGGCCGCCGCGCCGATCCCGGCCCAGGCCCCCAAGCCCGCGCCCAAGCCCGAGTCGAAGGAAGCCGCCGAGACGGTCGAGGAGGACAAGGTCACGCCGCTGCGCGGCCTGCCGAAGACCCTCGCGGCGAACATGGACGAGTCGCTGACCGTCCCGACCGCGACCAGCGTGCGCACCGTGCCCGCGAAGCTGATGATCGACAACCGCATCGTCATCAACAACCACATGGCGCGCACCCGCGGCGGCAAGATCAGCTTCACCCACCTCATCGGCTGGGCGCTCATCCGCACGCTCGACGAGTTCCGCAGCCAGAACGTGTTCTACGCCGAGATCGACGGCAAGCCCTCGGTCGTCGCCCCGGCGCACGTCAACCTCGGCATCGCGATCGACCTGCCCAAGCCCGACGGAACTCGCGCACTCATGGTGCCCAGCATCAAGCGCGCCGACACCCTGTCCTTCACGGAGTACCTCAGCGCCTACGAAGACCTGGTCACCCGCGCGCGCGGCAACAAGCTCACCGCCGCCGACTTCCAGGGCACCACCGTGTCCCTCACCAACCCCGGCGGCATCGGCACCGTGCACTCCGTGCCGCGACTCATGAAGGGCCAGGGCTGCATCATCGGTGCCGGAGCCCTCGAGTACCCCGCCGAGTTCCAGGGCGCGAGCGACAAGACGCTCAACGAACTGGCGATCGGCAAGACGATCACGCTCACCAGCACCTACGACCACCGCGTCATCCAGGGTGCCGGGTCGGGCGAGTTCCTCAAGAAGGTGCATGAGCTGCTCATCGGCCAGCGCGGCTTCTACGACGACATCTTCGCGGCGCTCCGCATCCCGTACGCCCCCATCCGGTGGAACCCCGACATCGCGGTCGACCTCGCCGAGCGCGTCGACAAGCAGTCCCGCGTGCAGGAGCTCATCAACTCCTTCCGCGTCCGCGGCCACCTGATGGCCGACATCGATCCGCTCGAGTACCAGCAGCGGTCACACCCCGACCTCGAGATCGAGAGCCACGGGCTCACCTTCTGGGACCTCGACCGCGAATTCGTCACCGGCGGATTCGGCGGTCGGCGCGTCGCCAAGCTCCGCGACATCCTCGGAGTGCTCCGCGACTCGTACTGCCGCACGCTCGGCATCGAGTACATGCACATCCAGGACCCGGAGCAGCGTCGCTGGTTCCAGGAGAAGGTCGAGGTCAAGTACCAGAAGCCCGGCCACGACGAGCAGCTGCGGGTTCTCCGCAAGCTGAACGAGGCCGAGGCGTTCGAGACCTTCCTGCAGACGAAGTTCGTCGGCCAGAAGCGCTTCTCGCTCGAGGGCGGCGAGTCTCTGATCCCGCTGCTCGACGAGATCCTCCAGGGCGCCGCGACCGCAGGTCTCGAGGGTGCCGCGATCGGTATGGCCCACCGCGGCCGCCTCAACGTGCTCACGAACATCGCCGGCAAGACGTACGGCCAGGTGTTCCGGGAGTTCGAGGGCACCCAGACCCCCGGCAACCAGCGCGGCTCCGGCGATGTGAAGTACCACCTCGGCACCGAGGGCACCTTCGTCGCCGACGACAAGTCCGAGCTGCCGGTCTACCTCGCGGCGAACCCGTCGCACCTCGAGACGGTCGACGGCGTGCTGGAAGGCATCGTCCGCGCCAAGCAGGACCGCAAGCCGATCGGCACGTTCGCCTGGCTGCCGATCCTCGTCCACGGCGACGCCGCCTTCGCCGGACAGGGCGTCGTGGTCGAGACGCTGCAGATGTCGCAGCTGCGCGGCTACCGCACCGGCGGCACGATCCACGTCGTGGTGAACAACCAGGTCGGCTTCACGACGACCCCGAACGACGGACGCACCTCGGTGTACTCCACCGACGTGGCGAAGACCATCCAGGCACCGGTGTTCCACGTGAACGGCGACGACCCCGAGGCCGTCATCCACGTGGCGCAGCTCGCGTTCGAGTACCGCGAGCGCTTCCACCGCGACGTCGTCATCGACCTCGTGTGCTACCGCCGACGCGGTCACAACGAGGGCGACGACCCCTCGATGACGCAGCCGCTGATGACCGACCTGATCCAGGCGAAGCGGTCGGTCCGCCGGCTGTACACCGAGTCGCTCGTCGGCCGTGGCGACATCACGGAGCAGGAGTACGACGAGGCCAAGGCGGACTTCCAGAACCGTCTCGAGATCGCCTTCGCCGAGACCCACGCGGCGGAGACCGGGGCGACGCCGATCGCACCCGACCTGCCTCCGGTGGAAGATCAGGTCGGCGCGCCCGAGGTCACCGGCGTGCCGGGTGAGGTCATCCAGCTCATCGGCGACGCGTTCGTGAACAAGCCCGAGGGCTTCACGGTGCACCCGAAGATCCAACAGCTGCTGGAGAAGCGTCTCGACATGAGCCGCAACGGCGGTATCGACTGGGGCTTCGGCGAGCTGCTCGCATTCGGCTCTCTTCTGGTCGAGGGCACCCCGGTGCGTCTCGCCGGGCAGGATGCGCGCCGCGGCACGTTCGTGCAGCGTCACGCGACCCTTCACGACCGCGCGAACGGCCAGGAGTGGCTGCCGCTGTCGAACCTGTCCGACGCGCAGGGCCGGTTCTTCGTCTACGACTCGCTCCTCAGCGAGTACGCCGCCCTCGGATTCGAATACGGCTATTCGGTCGAGGCCCCCGAAGCACTCGTGCTCTGGGAGGCGCAGTTCGGCGACTTCGTCAACGGCGCCCAGTCCGTCATCGACGAGTACATCTCCGCCGCCGAGCAGAAGTGGGGCCAGCAGTCCAGCGTGACGCTGCTCCTCCCCCACGGCTACGAGGGCCAGGGACCCGACCACTCGTCGGCGCGCATCGAGCGATTCCTGCAGCTGTGCGCACAGGAGAACATGATCGTCTCCCGTCCGTCGACCCCGGCGTCGTACTTCCACCTGCTGCGCCGCCAGGCCTATGCCCGTCCTCGCAAGCCGCTCATCGTGTTCACTCCGAAGGCGATGCTGCGTCTGCGCGGCGCGACGAGCCCGGTCGAGGCGTTCACCCAGGGCCGGTTCGAGCCGGTGATCGACGACGACCGCGGTCTCGACCGCTCGGCCGTGAAGCGCGTCCTCGTGCACTCGGGCAAGGTGCACTGGGATCTGCGCGCCGAACTCGATAAGAACCCGAACCCCGAGGTCGCCCTCGTCCGGCTCGAGCAGCTCTACCCGACGCCGATCGACGACCTCAAGGCCATCACCGACTCCTACCCGAACGCCGAACTGGTGTGGGTGCAGGAGGAGCCGGAGAACCAGGGCGCCTGGCCGTTCCTCGCGCTCGCCTTCGCCGACGTCCCCGGCGACCGTTCCTTCCGTCCCGTCGCCCGCACGGCATCGGCATCGCCGGCGACGGGATCGTC
>NZ_JBLVOH010000114.1:23751-27394 GCF_053543675.1 Microbacterium umsixpiens | reverse complement strand
CGGTCGCGCGCACTCCGGTGCCCGAGAACACCGGCGCACCCCATTCGATGCCGTCGATGGCCGGCGGGGTCAGCTCCTCGAGCGTGACGACGGTGCCGGCGGGGAGGCGAACGGGAGCGGTCGTCGCTCCTGCGATCACGGCGACGGTCTTCTCGACCGCCGGGTCGCCGTAGCTGTAGCGGACCGTGTACTCGGCGTCGGCCGGCACATCCGTCGCTCCGGAGCCGCCCATAGCCTTGGTCAGAGTGAACGCACCGGTGGCGGTTCCGTCTCCGGTGCCGCCACCCGTGACCTGCCAGACCTCTCGGTCCTGCAGCACCACTCCGTTGACATTGGCGACATTGCTGAATGAGGTCCCGTCCGCCTGAGTGCTCGGTACCGTGAGGTACTTGACGAAGTACGTCCGTGCGGGATCGATCGCACCCGGGATCTCGAGGTGGAACGCCGTGCCGCCCTCGTTCCAGGCACCGGTCCAGTTCGTGATCGTCCGGTAGTCCTGCTGGTCTGCGTCGGTGCTCCAGACCGCGAGCTGGCCGTCTTGGTTGTGATGCTCTGCGACTTCACCGTTCGGCGCGGTCAGCACATCGTCGACGACGATCGACTCGACGCCGGGAAAACTCGCGCCCGGAAGCTCGAGCTGCCACGCGATGCTGCCGTCGTCCGTCTGCCACGACACCTTCTGAGGCTCCGTGGGCAGCGGCGCCACAGGCGTGATCCCACCCCCGGGGGTCTCGACCCGGGTGGTCTTGCCGTCGATGACGAACTCCAGGGTCGTTTCCGTGCTCTGCTCGTCCGCGCTGGCGAGGAACCACAGCGAACCGTTGACGCCGGTGCGTCCGTTCACGTAGTCGGTGAGGGTGCAGGTCACGACCGGTGCCGCGTCGCTGCTGACGGCGCACTCGGCCACGATCTCCGTCGGGTCGTCGGTCGAGGGGACCGAGAATGTCAGGCCGGACCGAGCGAATTGGCTCGGAAGAGTGAACCCGAACGTCTCGCCGCCGAGAGCGCCATCCGGCACCGACCAGTCCGCGCCCACGCGCACCTGATCGAACTGCGCCAGAGTCTCATCGCCGTCCACGGTGGTCACCGTGATCGACGCAGGATCGATGGCCGCGGGATGGTCGTACTCGGCAGCGATGGCTGCGCCGGCGCCCACGCCCGTGACCACAGCGGTGAGTGCCGCCGCAGCGGCGGCGACGAACGTGATGGATGCGCGGCGCGATCGCGCGCGCCGATTACTTCTGTACACGGTGTTCCCCAGTTTCTTGTCGAAGCCTCACCGCCTCGGCCGTGCTGCTGCGCAGCGACGCATCCGATGGCGGTGACGCGGTTGTCCCCGTGTGAGAGACGGCCTCGACGAGAGCCCATTACGCGGTACACCGGCATTCTCTGCAAGCCCTCAGAAACCCGGACTTCGCGGGCCTGTCCGGATCGACAAGCGGATCGCGTGCACAAGAATGCAGAAAAGCCCCAGAAACTGGCGAGAGTTTCTGAGGCTGTTCCGTGCACCCCCTCGGACTTGAACCGAGAACCCACTGATTAAGAGTCAGTTGCTCTGCCGATTGAGCTAGAGGTGCGTGGCCCGGGATAACCCCGACCGAGGAATTACATTACCAGCCGACCGCCCCCATGCGAAATCGAGGTGGGCCCGGGCGTGCCGGTGCCCGTCGCACTCGGAAACATGGCCGTTCGGCCCTCAGCGCCCGTTGTTCCGCCGACTATCCTGGGAGCGTGACCGCCTCCCCTCACGCCGATGACCTGCGCAGCGATCTCCTCCTCGCGCTCCGCCTCGCCGACGCCGCCGACGCCCAGTCGCTCCCGCGGTTCGATGCGGCCGACCTGGAGATCTCCACCAAGGCCGACAAGTCGCACGTGACCGACGCCGACCTCGCGACGGAGCGTGCGATCCGCACCATCCTCGAGACCGAGCGACCCGACGACGGGATCTTCGGCGAGGAGTTCGGCGCGCAGGGCGGGACGCATCGCCAGTGGATCATCGACCCCATCGACGGCACGGCGAACTTCCTCCGCGGCGTTCCCTTGTGGGGCACGATGATCGCTCTCGCGATCGATGGCGTCCCCCAGGTCGGTGTCGTCAGCATGCCCGCACTGGGTAGGCGCTGGTGGGGAGCCGCCAGCGAAGGCTCCTGGACCGCGACCGACGGCGAGCCCCGCCGACTCCAGGTCTCCACCGTGTCATCGCTCGACGATGCCAGTGTGAGCTTCCAGAGCATCGCGCAGTGGTCCGACGCGGGACGGCTCGACTCCCTCCTCCGAGTCGCGGCACGCGTCTGGCGCGATCGCGCCTACGGCGACGTGTACTCCTACATGCTTCTCGCCGAAGGGCGAATCGACATGGTCGCCGAATTCGATGTCAAGGAATACGACATCGCCGCGGCCGTGCCGATCATCCGGGAGGCCGGCGGGCGGATGACCGCCGCCGACGGCGCCGAGACGATATCGGCGCGCTCGACACTCGCCACCAACGGCACGCTCCACGATGAGTTCCTGAAGCTCATGCACGACTGATCCGAACCACGAGGCACCGGATGACCCTCCGCATCATCTCCGCCGCCGCAGGCGCCCTGGTGCTTCTCGTCGCCCTGACGGCGTGCGGAGCACCTGCGGGGCCGCAGGCCTCACCCACATCGGATGCGGTCCGCCCGAGCCCGGCTCCGAGCCCCGAGCCGGTGAGCTCCAGCGTCCCGGAGACTCCCGGCGAGCTCACGTGTGAATCCATGATCTCGGCGGGAACGGTTTCCGTGTTCACGGATATGGGATGGACCGCGCAGTCGAAGGAGTTCGTCGTCGGCGGGGTCGCGCTGACCGACGGGCTGCTGTGCTTCTGGGCCGACTACAGCGTCGCGTCCGACCACGGTCAGCTCTATGGCTGGGCATCTCTGAGTTCGGAGGACGCCGCGCAGGCCCAGTCCGGCCTGCTCTCCGAGGGGTGGAAGCGCGAGGACGGCCCGGACGGGGTGTACTTCACGGAGGATCCGCGATACGCGATGGGACTCGATGAGGACGGGTACGGGATGACGTATCTGTTCGGCGACGGATGGGTGCGCTTCGCGGACACGCGTCAGGGGCTGATCCTCATCGAGTGGACCGGCTGAGCGCCGCTCGAGCTCGCGACATCGCTACGGCGCCGTACTCCCCATCGAACTCTCCAGGACGGGCCGGAAACCCCGGGCGACCGGTGGTGTCCAGAGCAGGACGACGATGAGGGCGGCGACCACGGCAGTGACGGCTGCTCCCCAGTCCCACCGGTCTCCGAAGACGAGCACGATTGCGCTGAGTGCGAGCACGACCCCGAGGAAGAGCGTGAGCAACAGCCGCGAGAGCCCGCTCCCCCGGCGGATACCGGCGGCGACCGCGAACACCAGGAGACCGAACAGCGCGATGGCCGCGCCCGCGAGCGAGAACGCGGAGGCGCTCACGTCCGGGTCGTAGCGCCCGAGGAAGACCAGGATGCCGAAGCCTGTGGCGAGGATTCCGAACACGTACGAGAGCACGGCGACCGTCGTCGTGATGACGTCCGCCAGCCCACGCTCGGTACCGCTGCCCTGCTCGGGCGCCTGTGGACGCGCCGTCGTGGGCTCCTCTCTCAGGACGAGCCGACGATGCACGATGCGCACCAGTT
>NZ_JBLVOH010000114.1:11649-23697 GCF_053543675.1 Microbacterium umsixpiens | reverse complement strand
GATCGCCGCGATCATCACGACCGTGATCCCGGTGAGCGCGATCGCGAGGTCTTCCCCCGGATCGACGAGGACGAAGAACTGTCGCGCGAGGGGAAGCGAGAACACGGCGATGAGCAGGATGAACATCGCACCCACGACCAGCACCTTGAAGCGGTTGAGGGGGCGGGCGAGCACGGCCAGCACCCAGATGCCGACGACGGCGAGGATGACGGTCGCTCCGGTGCGCAGCTGCTCCTCGTGCGCCTCGAGACCGCGCGCGACGAAGGTGAACCACGTGAGGCCGAGCGCGACGATGATCCCCGAGGGAATGGCGAAGCTCAACGATCGCCGGAGGAATCCGGGCACATAACGCGCCGCGTTGGGCATCAGCGCGAGGAAGAACGCCGGGATGCCGATGGTGAGACCGTCGGTGATGGAGAGCTGGCGCGGGAGGAACGGGAACTCCAGCACGAACACCCCGAAGATGATCGCGAGAAGTGTGGCGTACACGGTCTTGTTCAGGAAGAGCATCGATACGCGTTCGATGTTCGCGATGACCTGACGCCCCTCCGCGACGACATCGGGCAGGTGTGAGAACTGCCCGTCGAGCAGCACCAATCGCGCCACCGCCTTCGTGGCGGGCGATCCCGTGTTCATGGCGATACCGATGTCGGCGGCCTTGATCGCGAGGGCGTCGTTGACCCCGTCACCGGTCATCGCCACGGTATGCCCGCGACTCTGCAGGGCCGCGACCATGCGCTTCTTCTGCTCGGGTGAGACGCGTCCGAACACCAAGTTGGTTTCGAGCACGTCTGCGAGTTCGGCGTCATCATCGGGAAGGCGACGTGCGTCGAAGCCCTCCGCGACGTCCACTCCCACCTCTCGCGCGATCGCCGCGACCGTGCGCGGGTTGTCGCCCGAGATGATCCGTATGCCCACATCCTGCCGCGCGAAGTACTCGAGCGTCTGGGCGGCGTCGGGGCGCACCTGCTCCCGGAAGGTGAGGACGATGGCCGCGACCACACCATCCGGAAGCCGCTCGGAATCGACATCCGCCTCGGACAACGCCGATTCCGCGTAGCCGAGGACCAACGTGCGTCGGCCGGTCTCTGCGAGCGCGGTGACCGTGCGCCCGAGTTCGGTCTCGTCGGAAGTCGCGGCATCGCCGAACACCATCTCCGGCGCACCCATCACCCAGGTCCCGGCGACCTGTTCGAAGGAGACTGCGCTCCACTTGCGTGCGGAGGAGAAGGGGATGTATTCCGCGACCGCGAGCGGGGACCCGGCCGGATACACCGCTCGCATCGATCGCGCCGTGGCATTCGCATCCGGAGAGGCGGCATACCAGCCCAGCGCCGCCGCTGCCGCCTCCGCACGCTCCGACGTGAGCCCGGAGAGTCCATGCGCTTCGTCGAACCCTATCTCCCCCACGGTGAGGGTGCCGGTCTTGTCGAGACATACGACGTCGACCCGGGCGAGCCCCTCGACCGCGGGCAGCTCATTCACCAGAACCTGCCTGCGTGCCAGTTTCGACGCACCGACGGCGAAGGCGATGCTCGTCATGAGCACCAGCCCGAGCGGGATCATCGCCGTCAGCGCGGCGATCGTGTTCACGACGGCCTGCACCCAGGCGCCGCTGGAGAACACGGTGGCGTACCCGCCCGTGACGATGATCTGCGCGTTCAGGACGAGCAGCCCCACCGGTCCGATCACCCAGCTCACCCACTTCAGGACCCGGTTGACCGACGAGCGGAGCTCGCTGGAGACGAGCGAGAAACGCTTCGCTTCGCCCGCGAAGTGGTTGGCGTACGAGTCGGCGCCCACACGGGTCGCTCGCGCGGTTCCCTCGCCGGCGACGACCACCGCGCCCGAAAGCGCCTCGTCGCCCGGCTGCTTCTCCACCGGGTCGGACTCGCCCGTGAGCATCGACTCATCGATCTGCAGCCCGCGCGCCGTGAGTATTCTGGCGTCGGCCGGCACCTGCTCGCCGGCGCGCAGGACCAGCACGTCGTCGAGGACGACATCGGTGGGGGCGATCTCCGCCTCCGCAGCTTCCCTGAGCACCAGAGCGCGCGGTGCGTTCATCAGTGCCAGGCGGTCGAGAGCCGACTTCGCTCGGAACTCCTGAACACAGCCGATGATGGCGTTCGCGAAGGCGGCGAGCCCGAAGAGCGCATCCTGCCACCGCCCGACCAGGAAGAGGATGAAGAAACACGCGAAGACGATGCCGTTGAACAGCGTGAAGACGTTCGCCCGCACGATGCTCCACGCGCTGCGGCTCGTGTCCGCCACGAAGGCGTTCGTCTTCCCGGCCGCGACGCGTTCGGCCACCTCCGCTCGGGTGAGACCGGTCGCGAGAGTTTCGGGGGTCGATTCCACAGACCTCAATATAGGTCCCCGTCGGAACCAGCGGGTGCCGTTCGCGCCTCCCCGGCCGCTTGCCTCTGCTACTCTCTTGCTCGCTCCGAGGCCCTTCTGCTGTCGGACCGCTTCACCTCTCCCCGAAGGATGCTCCGTGCCCGACGAACGCCCTCTCCCTGCGCGTCCCACGATCTCTCGCCGCACCGTCATCGGCGCGGCGGCGTGGTCGGTCCCCGTGATTGCCCTCACGGCAGCCACACCGGCCCAAGCGGCGAGCGGAGGCGCGATCGACGCAACCGGCGTGGTCCTCGCCTTCACGGGCCCGCAGTGGAGTTCCGAGTTCACCCTGAGCGGTCAGCTCGCCCTTTCGCCGGCTCCCGCCGCTCCTACACAGGTCACAGCGACCATCTCCTGGCAGGGCACCGGTGCCAACTCCGGCGCACAGGGGCTCTACCTCTACGACGGAGGGTCTCCCTCCCAAGATGGAGGCATCAGCGGGTGGACACTCCTGCAGGGCGCTGCAGACGACCAGCTGTACAGCGTGTTCGTCTTCAGCACCGTCATCGCGGCAGGCACTCTGACGGTGCCGACCGTTTCGACCTATCTCGCCGACCCTGAGGCGGCATTCATGTTCGGCGCGGAGACACCGAACGGAGGGACCTCCTTCTGGGACGGCATCATCACGATCCGGTTCTCGGCAGCGGGATATGCGGATGCTGTGCTGGCGGTGCCCTATACGCAGACGGTGGAGTGACACGCCGTTCCCGCACACGAAAAAGCCCCGTGACCTCCTGGAAGGAGAGCACGGGGCTTCTTTTGTGACAACGGCTTGGTGGAGCTGGGGGGAATCGAACCCCCGTCCAACGCTGAGTCTCCACGCCTTCTCCGGGCGCAGTCTGTAAAGACGTTCTACTCGGCTCCGACCTTTGTCACAGACACCTAAGTCGACGAGCCCAGCCTGGGAAGAGTCCCACGTGACGTCCAGACGCCATCACGCAGCAAGATTCCTAAATGACGCCAGGATCCGTATCGGAATCACATACGGCCTGACGGACTATCGGGCTCGCTTATGCAGCGAGGGCGAAGTCGTTGCGCTTGGTTTCGGCAACTATTTTTTTGCAGAGAGCGTTAACGAGATAACTCTGCATCCTCGGCCCGCTTCTCGTGGATTCACAGGCGCTGTCGAAACCGATCAGCCCCGTGGTCCTTCTCTCGAAGGAGCCGCTGTCACACTATGGAATTACCATCCCGGGCGACGAACACCCGAGCATCACAGACTACAACGTTCACGGGCCATTCGCCATTCCGCAGGCGCCCGGAGCGCTGGCGTAGAGTCAGCGCATGAGCGAAGTCACCGTCACAGTCCGCGGCGAACACGAGGCGCGTGTCGCGCCGGAGCGCGCCACCATCCGGGTCAGCGTGCGGGCGGAGGGTTCCGAGCGCACGACCGTCGTCGAGCACGTGATGCGTTTGGCCGAGCCCGTACGCGGCAGCATCACGGAGCGGGCAGAGGAGGGCAGCGTCGTCGACTGGACCAGCAAACGACTCTCCGTGCGAGCCGAGCGACCCTGGAACAACGACGGCAAGCGCCTCACACCCGTCTTCTACGCGAGCATCGACTTCACTGCGACATTCGCAGAGGCATCGGAACTCTCGATATGGGTCTCGGACATCTCGCCCTGGGACGGCGTCGAGGTGGGCTGGGTCGATTGGCACCTCACCCGCGTGACACGAACGGAGATCGAGCGGGAGGTGGCCGCCGAGGCCGTCAGCGTCGCCGTCACCCACGCCAAGGCATATGCGGGGGCTCTCGGTCTCGACGAGGTCACGCCGCTCGAGATCGCCGATGTCGGTCTCATCTCGAGCGGGCAGCCGATGCCGGGTGCGCCCATGATGAAGGCTCGCGGAGGCGTGGCATTCGCCGCAGATGCAGCCCCGGCCATGGAATACGAGCCGGAGGAGATCGTCATCTCCGCGACGGTCGAGGCGCGCTTCCTCGCCCGGTGAGCCGGGTCAGTTGACGACGGTGAAGGGAGCGAGTTCTGCCGCGAGGCGCTCGGACACCCTCGCGTGCACGGCGGTGCCGGCCTCTCGATGCTCCACTTCGAGGAGCATCCCCGTCTCATGGATGGCCGCCACGAGGTCGCCGCGGTCATACGGGATCACCGCGTGAACCTCGATCGCCGGCTTCGGGAGTGCTTCCTCGATGACGGCACGGAGTTCGGCGATTCCCTCACCGGAGCGTGACGACACGAAGTGCGCGTGCGGCTGGAGACCGCGGAGCACCAGGCGTTCGTCGTCGTCGATCAGATCTGCCTTGTTGAAGACGACGATCTCGGGCAGGTCACGCACTCCGACATCGCCGAGGACATCGCGTACCGTCTGCAGCTGACCGGCCGGGTCGGGGTGCGACGCATCGACGACGTGGAGCACCACGTCAGCCCCTCCGACCTCTTCCAGGGTCGAACGGAAAGCCTCGACGAGCTGATGCGGGAGATTGCGGACAAAGCCGACGGTGTCGGTCAGCGTGTAGACACGGCCGTCTTCGGTCTCAGATCGGCGCACGGTCGCGTCCAGCGTCGCGAAGAGGGCGTTCTCGACCAGGACGCCGGCACTGGTGAGCGCATTGAGCAGACTCGACTTGCCCGCGTTGGTGTAGCCGGCGATCGCCACCGAGGGGATGGTGTTGCGTTTGCGCTCCGCACGCTTCGCTTCACGAGCCGGTCCGAAGTCACGGATCTGCCGACGCAGGAGCGCCATCTTGGTGCGGATCCGCCGCCGATCGAGCTCGATCTTGGTCTCACCGGGACCACGGGATCCCATGCCCGCACCACCGGCGCCGACCTGGCCACCGGCTTGTCGGCTCATGGAGTCGCCCCACCCGCGAAGACGAGGGAGCAGATACTCGAGCTGAGCGAGCTCGACCTGCGCCTTGCCCTCCCTGCTCTTCGCGTGCTGGCTGAAGATGTCGAGGATCACGGTGGTGCGGTCGATGACCTTCACCTTGACGACGTCCTCGAGCGCGCGTCGCTGGCTCGGCGCGAGTTCGGTGTCGGCGATGACCGTGTCGGCCCCGACCGCGGCGACGATGTCCTTGAGCTCCTGCGCCTTGCCGCGCCCGAGATACGTGGCAGCATCCGGGTGCGGGCGACGCTGCAGAACGCCATCGAGCACGACGGCACCCGCGGTCTCGGCCAGTGCGGCGAGCTCACGCAGCGAGTTCTCGGCATCCTCCTGCGCACCCTGCGGGTAGACACCGACGAGGACGACGTTCTCCAGGCGAAGCTGGCGGTACTCGACCTCGGTGACGTCCTCGAGCTCGGTCGAGAGTCCACCGACGCGGCGAAGAGCGTGACGGTCTTCGAGATCCCATTGCGCCCCGTCCGTGCTGGCGTGCGCGGCGGTCGACTCGTCTTGCAGCGCCTGCGCTGCCCCGAACACGTGGACGTCGGAGCGCTTCTCTGCGTTCGCGAGCACGCGATCGACCGTGTCGTCGCCGTTGGAGGGTGTCGTGGTATCCGTCATCCGTTCCTTGTCTCTGGGGGTTTTGTAGCGAGCCTTAACCTTAGCCCGCGCTGTCCGGTACGCTCACCGTATGGGGTCAGACCACTACTTCACTGCGGCCCCGGCAAGCCCCGAGAATCTGCGCAGGATCCGTGTATCACTCGCAGGCCGAGAGCTGGAAGTCACCACCGCCGGTGGCGTCTTCAGCCCGGATCGGTTGGATGCCGGCACTGCAGTGCTCCTCGCCAACATGCCCCCGGTTCCCCCGGGAGGCAATCTTCTCGACCTCGGCAGCGGCTGGGGCCCCGTCAGCATCTCGATGGCCCTCGCCGCTCCGCATGCCACGGTCTGGGCCGTCGATGTGAATGAGCGTGCCCTCGATCTCGTGCGCCGCAACGCCGCGTCCCTCGGGCTCACCAATATCAACGCATCGCTGCCCGACGATGTTCCCGAGCACGTCTCGTTCCGCACCATCCGCTCAAATCCGCCGATCCGCGTGGGCAAGAATGAACTGCACGGACTGTTGGAGAGGTGGATACCGCGGCTCGACGAACGCAGCGACGCCTGGCTCGTCGTGCAGCGCAATCTCGGAGCCGACTCGCTGCAGCGCTGGATCGGCTCGACGTTCCAGCCGGGATACAGCGTCTTCCGCACCGCGACCGGCAAGGGCTATCGCATCCTCAAGGTTCGCAAGCACGGAACGCCGCCGACCGAGCCGATCGCACTGTCCGGGCTCTGACCGCTTCGATCCGGAGCGGGCCGCCCCGGCAACGATGAGGCCATCCGGCTTCGGTCAGAGCAGTTCGATCTCTCCGCTGAAGACGAGCTGAGCCGGACCGGACAGGGCGACGTGCTCTCCGTCTTCTGCAGGGAACATCCGCACTCCGAGCGTTCCTCCCGGCACCTCGACCTGCCAGTTGCTCGGGGCGTTCTCCCCCGCCCAGTAGCGGACGGCGAGTGCGGTGGCAGCCACACCGGTACCACAGCTGAGGGTCTCACCGACGCCGCGCTCGAACACGCGCATGCGCACGTGCCCGACTCCGTCACGAACCAGCGGCTCGCCCGGAACGACGAACTCGACGTTGGCACCGGCCGGCAGAACGGGATCGAGGTCCGGCGCGCGGTGCAGGTCGAGCACGCCGAGCTCATGCTCAGACGCGATCGCCACGATCACGTGAGGATTGCCCACATCGATTCCGAGACCGGGACGCGTGACCGGAAGACCGTCGACCCGCACCAGCGGATCGTCGCCGGAGAGCTTCCACCGGCCGAGGTCGACCTGGTATCCAGTCGCGCTGCGCGTCACGTCGCGCACACCGGCACGGGTACCGATCGGGAGCGTCGCTCCCGGTTCGATGGTCGCGAGACCTGCCCGTACGAGATAGTGCGCGAAGACCCGGATGCCGTTGCCGCACATCTCCGCGATCGACCCGTCGGCGTTGCGATAGTCCATAAACCACTCGGCTGCGGGTTCCTCCGCCAGCGCTGCAGCACCGTCGGCGATGGAGGCCGACCGCACGACCCGGAGGATGCCGTCGGCACCGATCCCGAAGTGGCGGTCACACAGCACTGCGACCTGCTCCACCGTGAGATCGAGCGCCCCGTCGGGGTCGGCGATGATGATGAAGTCGTTGCCCGTGCCGTGACCCTTGGTGAATGCGACCATGCTCCCCAGTCTAGAGAGCGCGGCCATACCGCGGAGACGCCGCGCATCCCGCCACGGAAGCGTTCGACGAAATCACTCCGCGGCTCCGGCCGAGACGACGGCGTAGCGACCGCAGAGGAAGTTGCGGTTTCGCGCGACCTCGAGAAGCTCCAGGTCGAGCCGCCGCGGAAGGAGTGGGGCACCGGAGCCCAGCGTCACCGGCGCGTACTGGACCCACACCTCATCCAGAAGACCTGCGTCCGCGAACTGACCCGCGAGATCTCCCCCACCGACGATCCAGATGTCCTGACCCGCGACGGCAGCGAGCATCTCGGCGTGCACGCTGCGCACGTCGTCATGCGTCAGCCGCACATCGGCACCCTCCGGGAGCGAGATCTCGCGGTGCGTGAACACCCAGGTGGGCTGACTGTAGCCCCATCGTCCTTCTTCGTGCTTCATCACCCATTCGTAGGTCGACGAACCCATCGCCAGCGCGCCGATGTTCTTCTCGAAGGCGTTGTAGCCCATCGGCCCGTCGGGGTCGACGTCTTGGGTCAGTAGCCAGTCGAGCGAATGCTCGTCTGTCGCGATGAATCCGTCGAGGCTGGATGCGGTGAAGAAGTGGGTGGCCATGCATCGAGCCTCGCACCTGCCTCCGACATCGCGACGGTCGATTGCGGCGCGCTGGCTCACTCGGCCAGGAGTGCCCCCACGTCCGCCGGAGCATCCCACCACTCCAGGTCGGGATACCGCTTGAACCACGACACCTGTCGACGGGCGTAGCGGCGTGTGAGCGCCTGCGTCTCGGCGATGGCTTCCGCCGCAGTGAGGGTGCCATCGAGCTGGCCCAGCGCCTGCGCGTACCCGATCGCTCTGGAGGCAGTGGCACCCCGCTCGAGGCCCATCTGCCTCAGTGCAGCGACTTCGGTCAGTATCCCGGCCTCCCACATCCGCTCGACGCGATCATCCAGGCGGGAGACCAGCTGGGAGCGTTCGACGTGCAGGCCGATCAGCCTCGTGCGCTGCTGCCACAGCACGGGCTTCTCCGGCAGTGACGCGCCGTGGGTACTGCTCCCCTGCGCGAGCACCTCGAGGGCGCGGATGACCCGTCGGCTGTTGCGCGGGTCGACCTTCGCCGCTGCTGCCGGGTCCGCCGACCGGAGCCGATCGAGGAGAACGTCCAGCCCGTGCGACTCCAGCTCTGCTTCCAGCCCTGCACGGATCTCGGGGTCTCTCGGTGGAAAGTGGAACTCGTAAACGACGCTCGAGACATAGAGGCCCGAACCGCCGACCAGGATCGCATCGCCTCGGCGTCGGTGGATCGCGCCGACCGCCTCTCGCGCTACGGGCTGGTACCAGGCGACGGCCGCGTCCTGATCCACTTCACGAACGTCGAAGAGGTGATGCGGGATTCCGCGTCGGTCGGCGACAGGGAGCTTCGCCGTGCCGATGTCCATCCCACGATAGAGCTGCATGGCGTCGGCGTTCACGATCTCGGCCGGGTTACCGCGGGCACGGAGAGCCTCCGCCAGATCGAGCGCGAGGTCACTCTTCCCGGTTCCTGTGGCTCCGACTATCGCCCAGAGGCGCGGTTCGCTCACACTCCGACGCGAAGGGTGGGCAGACCGAGGGATACAGCGCGCGGGCCGCCGTCGGACGCCGGAGTCGGGACCGCGCACGATTCCGCCTGCGAGCGATCCCAGGCGTCACCCCCGCGCGTTCTACGGATGCGCAGCGGCGCTCCGGTCGGATCGTCGGCAAGCAGGTGGAAGGGGGCCGCATGGGTGACGCTGACCGTGACGATGTCGCCGGGCCGCGGGAGGTCCGAGCCGGCGGTGACCTCGAAGTGCACCAGACGGTTGTCTTCGGCACGGCCGGTCAGCCGGTGCGTCTCGGCGTCTTTCTTGCCTTCGCCCGTCGAGACGAGAACCTCGACCTGGCGTCCGACCTGCTTCTGGTTCTCCTCCAGCGAGATTCGCTCCTGGAGTGCGATCAGGCGGTTGTACCGTTCCTGGACGATCTCCTTCGGAACCTGATCCTCCATCGTCGCGGCGGGCGTGCCCTCGCGGATCGAGTACTGGAAGGTGAAGGCTCCGGAGAAGCGGGATTGCTCGACGACGCGCATCGTGTCTTCGAAGTCTTCGTCGGTCTCCCCCGGGAAACCGACGATGATGTCGGTCGTGATCGAGGCATTCGGGATGCGCGCGCGGACACGATCGAGGATCCCGAGGAAACGCTCACTGCGGTACGACCGCCGCATCGCTTTGAGGATGCGATCGCTGCCGGACTGCAGCGGCATGTGCAGCTGCGGCATCACGCTCGGGGTCTCGGCCATGGCGTCGATCACGTCGTCGGTGAACGCCGCAGGGTGCGGACTCGTGAAACGGATGCGCTCCAGTCCCTCGATTTCGCCGGCCGCGCGCAGCAGCTTTCCGAACGCCTGTCGGTCGCCGAACTCGACGCCGTACGAATTCACGTTCTGGCCGAGGAGAGTGACCTCGATGGCGCCGTCTTCGACGAGGAGGCGGATCTCGTTGAGGATGTCGCCGGGACGCCGGTCCTTCTCCTTGCCACGCAGACTCGGGACGATGCAGAACGTGCACGTGTTGTTGCAGCCGACCGAGATCGACACCCATCCGCTGTGCGCCGAGTCGCGCTTCGTCGGAAGCGTCGACGGGAACACCTCGAGCGACTCGAGGATCTCCAGCTCCGCATCGCCGTTGTGACGTGCACGCTCCAGCAGCCCGGGCAGCGACCCCATGTTGTGCGTGCCGAACACGACGTCCACCCAGGGCGCCTTGTCGAGAACTGCCTGCTTGTCCATCTGGGCCAGGCAGCCGCCGACCGCGATCTGCATACCTTCTTTACGACGCTTGACGGAGGCGAGATGTCCGAGGGTGCCGTAGAGCTTTCCGGCGGCGTTGTCGCGCACCGCGCAGGTGTTGATGATCACCACGTCGGCCTCGGCGCCGTCGAGTGCACGGACGTAGCCGGCGCTTTCCAGCGATCCGGAGAGCCGTTCGGAATCGTGCACGTTCATCTGGCACCCGAAAGTGCGCACCTCGTACGATCGCTGGCGTCCGTCTTCGTCGACGGCTGCGGACGAGGCGCTGATGATCGTCGGTTCGCTGCGCGGAATAGTCATGATCAACCCATTCTACGAGCCGTGTGGATGCGGATGCTGCGTCGCCCGCTCAGTCCGAATCGACGAATCGGACACCCGAGTTCGACGCAATCGAGCCGGTCTCCCGCAACGCCTGCTTGGCAGCCTTCATCGCGACGGAGCCGTTGTAGCCGCGTCGCGAAAGCTGTCCCACCAGACGCCGAAGGGCGGTGTCGTTGTCGAGTCGGCCCAACGAACGTGCCTTGCTGCGGGCGAATTCGAGGGCCCGTTCATCGTCATCATCCGGCAGTTCGTCGAGTGCAGCGTCGATCACGTCGCGAGGAATACCCCGTTGAGCGAGTGCGCGCGACAGAGCGACCCTCCCCTGTCCCTTCCGCTCGACCCCCGATGTCACCAGAACACCGGCAAGAGCGGCATCGTCGAGGTAGCCACGACGGCAGAAGTCGTCGATCACGTCGTCGATCACAGCGTTATCGAGCCCGTGCCCCCTCAGCGCCTGACGCGCTTCGGAGACCGAGAGAGATCGAGTCCGCAGCTTTCTCACGAGGGACTCCTCGGCCGCCGTGCGGATATCGTCGAGCTCTCCCGGCTCCTCAGCAATTCCCTGCGCGACGGGTGGGATCCCGAGCGCGTGAAGTCTCGGCGCGGTCTTCGATGTTTCCGACCCAGCTCGGGCTGATGCCCCACGCGCGGGATGACGGTCGCTGGGGCTGCCGGACTGGGGCCGACTTTCGGCGCGAGAGGTGCGCTCTCGCGCATCCCATGTGGACCGCCACTGGCCTGCGTCACCGGGGCCCGCGGAAGCGCCGTCTGAGAGGTCATCGGCGCCAGGAGCGACAGCAAGCGGATCGGCCTTCTTCACGGCGCGTCCGAAGAGCGGAATGATGGGGGCGATCCGGTCGGGATCGCCCCCACGAGTGTCACTCATCAGGCCGGACGACGCTCAGCGAGCTCGTCTGCTGCAGCAGGCACGGCGGCTGGTCCGCCGATGCCGAGCTTCTGCTTGATCTGCGTCTCGATCGCCAGCGCGATGTCGGGGTTGTTGAGCAGGAAAGTCCGTGCGTTCTCCTTGCCCTGACCCAGCTGGTCGCCATCGTAGGTGTACCACGAGCCCGACTTCTTCACGATGGCATGTTCGACACCGAAGTCGATCAGGCTGCCCTCGCGAGAGATACCGACACCGTAGAGGATGTCGAACTCCGCCTGCTTGAAGGGCGGGGCCATCTTGTTCTTCACGACCTTGACCCTGGTGCGGTTTCCTACCGCGTCGGTGCCGTCCTTCAGCGTCTCGATACGGCGGATGTCCATGCGGACAGAGGCGTAGAACTTCAGCGCCTTACCACCGGCGGTCGTCTCGGGTGATCCGAAGAAGACACCGATCTTCTCGCGGAGCTGGTTGATGAAGATCATGGTCGTGTTCGTCTGGCTCAGACCA
>NZ_JBLVOH010000114.1:9945-11629 GCF_053543675.1 Microbacterium umsixpiens | reverse complement strand
GAGCTTGCGCAGCGCCTGCGACATGAGACGTGCCTGCAGGCCCACATGCGAGTCACCCATCTCGCCCTCGATCTCCGCGCGAGGCACGAGCGCCGCGACGGAGTCGATGACGATGAGGTCGATGGCACCGGAACGCACGAGCATGTCGGCGATCTCGAGCGCCTGCTCGCCGGTGTCGGGCTGAGAGACGAGAAGCGCGTCGATATCGACGCCGAGCTTCGCCGCGTAGTCGGGGTCGAGCGCGTGCTCGGCATCGATGAAGGCTGCGATGCCACCGCCACGCTGCGCGTTCGCGATCGCGTGCAATGTCAGCGTCGTCTTACCCGAGGACTCAGGTCCGTAGATCTCGACGATGCGGCCACGCGGGAGACCTCCGACGCCGAGGGCGACGTCGAGGGCGATGGAGCCGGTGGGGATGACGGCCACGGGGGCGCGCTCATCGCTGCCCAGCCGCATGACCGAGCCCTTTCCGAACTGACGATCGATCTGGGCGAGTGCGGTCTCGAGGGACTTCTCGCGGTCGGCGGGTGATGGCATGGTCTGCTCCTTCTGCGCGCGTGGTGCCGCCTGTAGGCTGTCGCGGCTCTCCCGGTTGGGAGGAACTCTCCGACAAGGCGTAATGGCTCTTCGGCTTGTTTCCACCGTAGGAGAGGCCACCGACATCGACGCCGAGAGCTCGCATACCGTGGAGAACAGATTCCCTGAACCACTTGTGCAGAAGACTACGCCCGCTTCGAACAGATCTTCGACGACACGCCGATCATCACAGGTCGTGTCCCGTAACCTGCGGACACCCTCCAGGGCTCAACGCCCTCGCGGCTCCTGCCGTCCGACGCCGTGCCGACGGTTCTCCGGAACATCCATCTCTGCGCAGAGCGCCAACCAGATCTCCCGCGGCGGCGTGCCGTCTTCCAGAGCTTCGAGCGCCGTACGGCCACGCAAGGCTGAAAGCCCGAGGTCGTTCACCAATGACGAGGCTCGCGCCTGGAACTCGGTGTCGACGGCGCGAAGGAACTCGCTACGACGCATCGCTCACCCGCATGCGAAGCTCAGTGCAGCGAGAGCTGAGGCTCGACCGACGCGACGAGGTCGTCCGGAACGACATCCGGGAAGACCTGAATGCCCTCGAGCACAGAGATGCGGTCCCCGACCTCACGCATGATCGTCGAGATGGGCACGTCGAGAGCATCGGCGACGGATGCGAGGATCTCGCTCGACGCCTCCTTCTGGCCGCGCTCGACCTCACTGAGGTAGCCGAGCGCCACCGACGCTTTGCTCGCGACCTGCCGGAGCGTGCGCCCCTTCTGCAGGCGGAAGTCCCTCAGCACATCGCCGATTTCCTGTCGTACAAGAATCATCGGAACCTCCTCCCCATGTGATCGTTCGAGGTCTCCCCCGATGAGACAGCCAGTCTAGTACTCCTGACCTGCCCGAAATCTACCCCTGCACTCTGTGGTTTGAATGTGAGCACATCCGTAATAACCGAGATCGGATCGTCACTATTCCTGGACGAACTCGAGCAATTCTTGGAGAGCCGCCACCACCGTCAGAGCACGGATCGAATCACGGTCACCCTGCAGGTGCAGCGTCTTCGTCGACGAGCCGTCGGGTGTCACGATCCCGATGTGCACCGTTCCCACCGGCTGGCCGTCGGGGGAATCCGGGCCGGCGATGCCGGTCGTCG
>NZ_JBLVOH010000114.1:4788-9925 GCF_053543675.1 Microbacterium umsixpiens | reverse complement strand
CCCCCGGGACTCCGTCTACGTTCACGACGCGGCGCACGCCGTCTGCCATCTGCAAGGCGACCTGCGGGTGGACCGGCCCGTGAGCAGCGAGGAGCTCGGCATCCACACCGAGGACCGTCGCCTTGACCGGGGTCGCATAGGCCACCACACCACCGAGCAAGACCGCGGAAGCCCCCGGAGCCGACACGATCTCGGCGCACAGCGCGCCGCCCGTGAGCGACTCGGCGACGCCCAGAGTCCAACCGCGGTGTGTCAGAGCCGACAGCAGTGCGGCGGCGCCCGCGTCGCTCATGCCTGCTTCTGGCGCGATCCGCGTGCCTGCGCGACGATGTAGTCGATCCCGCTCGCCACCGTGAGCACGAGGACAATGACCATCAGGATGAAGGTGATCAGCGTCCAGGCATCGAGGCCGATGAGGACGTGTAGGGGAAGCAACGCCCACCCGAGTGCGACCCCCTGGAACGCCGTCTTGATCTTGCCCATCCAGGCAGCCGCGACCACATGCTCGCTCGCGACCATGAGACGGTGGATCGTGATCCCCCACTCACGGACGAGGATGATCGCGACGATCCACCAACTGACCTCACCGAGGATGGCGAGGCCGATGAAGCCCGCTCCGGTGAGCATCTTGTCGGCGATCGGGTCCCAGAGTTTGCCGAAGTCGCTGACGATGTCGTACTTCCGTGCGAGGTAGCCGTCGACCCAGTCGGTGGAGATCCCGACGATGAAGATGATGGCGGCCGCCCAGCGGAGGCCGGGCTCGGGGAGTCCGTAGGTGCCACCGAACAGCAGCAGGACGAAGAAGATGACCGCCAGCGGGATACGCGCGACGGTGATGGCGTTGGGCAGCTGCCGAGGAATCGTCATCAGTCGCGCCCCGTCAGGCCCCAGGCGTCTTCGTCGCCGCCGTCGGCCTCCACCTCGGGGAGTCCTTCATACTGGGCGGCGATCGGATCATGCGGCTGAGGCATCTGAGGCATCGGAGGAACCGGAGGGGCTGCCGGAGCAGCCGGAGCCGGGGAGGCCCCGGGAGCATCGTCTCCGCGCAGCTTCGCCATCACCTGCGGGAGCTGCTCGGCCGTGGCCAGCACGTCGCGGGCCTTGGAGCCCTCCGAGGGCCCGACGATCTCGCGCGATTCCAGAAGGTCCATCAGGCGACCCGCCTTGGCGAAGCCGACACGCAGCTTGCGCTGCAGCATCGACGTGGAGCCGAACTGTGAAGAGACGATGAGCTCGGCTGCGGCGAGCAGAAGCTCCAGGTCGTCGCCGATGTCTTCGTCGACTTCCTTCTTCTTCGTCGGCTCCATCGCCTCCTGCACATCGGGTCGGTAGTCCGGCCGAGCCTGACGGGTGACGTGCTTGACGACGGCGTCGATCTCCTTCTCATCGACCCACGCACCCTGCAGACGGAACGGCTTCGACGATCCCATCGGCGAGAACAGCGCGTCGCCCTGCCCGATCAGCTTGTCGGCCCCGGGGCTGTCCAGGATGACGCGGCTGTCGGTGACGCTCGTGACAGCGAAGGCGAGACGGGACGGCACGTTGGCCTTGATGAGACCGGTGACCACGTCGACACTGGGGCGCTGCGTGGCGAGGACCAGGTGGATACCCGAAGCTCGCGCGAGCTGCGTGATGCGGACGATCGAGTCCTCCACGTCACGAGGCGCGACCATCATCAGGTCGGCCAGCTCGTCGACCACGACGAGGAGGTACGGGTACGGCTTGAGAACTCGCTCGCTGCCCACAGGGAGTTCGACTTCGCCGGCGCGCACGGCGCGGTTGAAGTCGTCGATGTGACGGAAGCCGAACGACGCAAGGTCGTCGTACCGCATGTCCATCTCCTTCACGACCCACTGCAGCGCCTCGGCTGCCTTCTTCGGGTTCGTGATGATGGGCGTGATGAGGTGCGGGACGCCGGCGTAACTCGTGAGCTCCACGCGCTTCGGGTCGATCAGGACCATACGCACGTCCGCGGGGCGAGCCCGCATGAGCAGGCTCGTGATCATGGAGTTCACGAAGCTCGACTTACCGGAACCCGTGGAACCGGCGACCAGGAGGTGCGGCATCTTGGCGAGGTTCGCGATGACGATGTTGCCACCGACATCTTTGCCGACGCCGATGGTCATCGGGTGCGTGCTCTTCTGCGCGGCCGGCGACCGGAGGACGTCGCCGAGCGCGACCATCTCCTTGTCGGCGTTGGGGATCTCGATGCCGATCGCGCTCTTGCCGGGGATCGGCGAGAGGATGCGGACGTCGTTCGATGCCACGGCATAGGCGAAGTTGTTGCTCAGCTGTAGGATCTTCTCGACCTTGACGCCGTGACCGACTTCGACCTCGTACTGCGTGACCGTCGGCCCGCGCGAGAAGCCGGTGACCTTCGCGTCGACCTTGAACTGCGTCAGCACGCTGGTGATCTGCTCGATCACCTTGTCGGTGGCCTCGGAACGAAGAACCGGCGGCGGGCCCTCGACGAGGAGGCCCGGAGAGGGCAGGATGTACGGCGTCACGGGAGCCTGCGGACCCCGGTCGCCCGGACCGTCTGTACCGAAGCCGTCGAGGCCGGGAAGCTCCGGTGCCTCGCCCGTGTCGGAGGAATCGTCGAGGAGCGCCGTGGTCTGCTGCTCGGCGAGCGAATCGGCGACCGAACGAACCTCGGACAGCACCTCGGTGGCGGCATCGTAGGGATTCTCGACGACGACCGCCTGGTCGTAGGCCGGAGTCGGGTCGGTTGTCGTGAGCAGCGCCGTGATGTCGTCGGAGCCGAGAGTGCCCTCGTCAGGGTCTTCTTCCCGACCCGTCTTGTTGCGTCGCCACCAGGGCAGCACGTCGGGGTCGTCGACCTTGTCAGCCTCATCGATTGCGGCGGCGTCTTTGGCGGGCTTCTCCGGACGCTCGGCGTCGAACATCCAGGCGTAGAGATCGCCGAGGCGCCGACCGATGCGGTTCGGCGGTGTCTTGGTGAGGATCAGGATGCTGAGTGCCGTCAGCAACGCGAGCACGATGTAGGCAGGGATATTCGTGAGGTAAGTCAGCGGCTGCCCCACCAACCACCCGAGCAACCCGCCTCCCGTGTTCAACGCCGTGATGTTCGGCTGGGGCTGTGGTTGTCCACCGGCGACATGGCAGAAACCTGCCAGGGAGATCACGAACAGGCCGAAACCGAAGCCGATGCGTCCGTTGTCGTGAACCGACGCGGGGTGACGGAACAGCCAACCAGCCAGTACCAGCAGAAGCAGGGGCATGATGAACGCCACCCTGCCGACGAGCAGCCCAACCGAGTAGGCACTGATGTTCTCGGCCACCTCGTTGCCGATGAAGACCCACTCGTTCACGGCGCCGAGAGCCGCGAGCAGCACGAGGAGGAACGGGAAGCCGTCGCGGCGGTCGTCCTTCTCCAGCGCCTCAGGCCCGAAGGCGCGGAAGAGTCCGCCGACGCCGTGGGCGAGTCCGATCCATGCCCGGACTGCCACCGGAGGCTTGTCTGCCTCGTCGATGTACTTCTTCGGTGCGGGCTGGGCCTTGGGAGCCGTCTGCCGCTTGGGGCGCGACGGTGCGCTGGTCGACGCGCGCTCTGTCTTCGTGGTACTCCTGGCCATGCTCTCACGTTACGACCAACGGCCGACATCTCCGCGTAATGACGCGGCTTTCCACCGATCCTCGCGACGCTGACTACCGGGTCCGACGCGCCATGGTGTCGCGCGACTCTCCTTCCGCCACGAGGGCGAACCCCTCGGCGCGATACAGATTGCGGGCGAAGTTGTCGCGTTCGACGCTCAGGCTGATCCGCGCATGCCCCTGCGTACCGGCGAGCTCGATGACACCGCGCAGGAGAGCGCGTCCGACACCGCGTGCACGCCAGAGCGGATGCACGCCGATGATCAGCTCCGGAACGGCGACGCCGACGAAGCCGAACCCCGGCGCATTCTGCGGGAGCACGCGATACCAGGCCGCACCCACGGGCACCTCGTGTTCACCGGTGGCCACCAGCCCGTCATCGGCCATGCGCTTCCACCCCGCGAGATAGCGCCGATGGTCGGCAGAGTTCAACACCTCATGCCGCGGACGCACTCCCCCGGCGCGCCAGTTGGCGGCCTCGACGAGCATGTCGCCGAGGAACATCGCATCAGTCTGCGCCGCCCTGCGAAGGGCAAAGCCGCTGTCCATGCCGCGAGCATAGAACCGGGGTGTTACGCCGGGATGACGGCCGACCGTGAATACCGAGCGACCGTCACGCCTCGATGACGAGCGGGACGATCATCGGACGACGGCGGAGTCGCTGGTTGACCCAGCGCCCGATCGTGCGTCGCACGACCTGAGACAGCGAGTGGGTGTCGCGCACCCCGTTGCCGGCCGCCTCCTTGAGCGCCGCGACGATCTTCGGCGCGACGTCATCGAACACGGAGTCATCTTCGGCCACACCACGCGCGTGGATCTCAGGACCGGAGATGATGCGGCCGGTCGCGGCATCCACGACGACGATCACCGAGATGAAGCCCTCCTCGGCGAGGATGCGTCGATCCTTGAGGTCGGCATCGGTGATCGCTCCGACCGAAGAGCCGTCCACGTAGACGAACCCGAGATCCAGCTGGCCGACGACGCTCGCCACGCCGTCCTTGAGATCGATCACGGTGCCGTTCGAGGCGATGATCGTATTCGACTCCGGGACGCCGGTGTCCTGCGCGAGCTTGGCGTTCGCGATGAGATGGCGGTACTCGCCGTGCACCGGAAGGACGTTCTTGGGCTTCAGGATGTTGTAGCAGTAGATCAGCTCGCCGGCGGCGGCATGCCCGGAGACGTGCACCTTCGCGTTGGCCTTGTGCACGACGTTGGCGCCGAGCTTGGTCAGCCCGTCGATCACGCGGTAGACGGCGTTCTCGTTGCCCGGGATGAGGCTGGAGGCGAGGATGACGGTGTCGCCCTCGCTGATCTCGATCGCGTGGTCCATGTTCGCCATGCGGCTCAACACCGCCATCGGCTCACCCTGCGACCCGGTCGACATGTAGACGATCTGCTCGTCCGGGAGGTCGCGCGCCTTCTTGAAGTCGATGAGGACCCCGTCCGGCACCTTCAGGTAGCCGAGCTGCTCGGCGATGGTCATGTTCCGCACCATGCTGCGGCCGAGGAAGGCGACGCGGCG
>NZ_JBLVOH010000114.1:0-4745 GCF_053543675.1 Microbacterium umsixpiens | reverse complement strand
GGCGATGACCTGCTGCACGCGGTGGACGTGGCTGGAGAAGCTCGCGACGATGACGCGGCGCGGCGCCTTGGCGATGACCTGGTCGAGAACCGGGCCGATGGAGCGCTCGGTGGGAGTGAAGCCGGGGACGTCGGCATTCGTCGAGTCCACGAGGAACAGGTCGACGCCCTCCTCGCCGAGGCGGGCGAACGCACGCAGGTCGGTGATGCGGCCGTCGAGCGGCAGCTGATCCATCTTGAAGTCACCGGTGGCGAGCACCATGCCGGCCGGCGTCCGGATGGCGACGGCCAGCGCGTCAGGGATCGAGTGGTTGACGGCGACGAACTCGAGATCGAAGGGTCCGACACGTTCCTGCTCGCCCTCCTTCACGGTGAGGGTGAAGGCCTTGATGCGATGCTCCTTAAGCTTCGCTTCGACCAGCGCGAGCGTGAGGCCCGAACCGATCAGCGGGATGTCGCTCTTCAGACGCAGCAGATACGGAACGGCACCGATGTGGTCCTCGTGGCCGTGAGTCAGCACGACACCGACGATGTCGTCGAGGCGATCGCGGATCGGCTCGAAGTCAGGCAGGATCAGGTCGACGCCCGGCTGGTGCTCCTCAGGGAAGAGCACGCCGCAGTCGACGATCAGGATCTTGCCGTCGTACTCGAAGGCCGTCATGTTGCGACCGATCTCGCCGAGACCGCCGATCGGGATGACCCGCAACGTCCCTTCAGCGAGAGGGGCCGGTTCTACCAGGGGAATGGACATGCTGTCTCCTCAGTCGGACACTCCGCGCGTCCGTTCGTTCGTGGGGACGCGGCTCAGCGCGTCGTGCCGTGCACCTTCGGCAGGGCACCACCCGCAGCCGCATTGCGGTCGGGGCGGAAGTTCGAGAAGTCGGCTCCGGGAACGTTCTTGACGAGGTCGAGCTCATCCTCGATGAGCGCGGCCTCCCATTCCTCGGGACCGACCAGGGGCAGCCGCACGCGCGGGCTCGAGATGCGTCCGAGCCCGTGCAGGATGTACTTGGCGGCGACGGTTCCAGGGACGTGCGTCATGACAGCGCGCACGAGCGGCTCGAGCCGCTTGTGCTCGGCTGTCGCCGTCGCCAGGTCGCCCGCGTTCACGGCGTCGATGATCGTGCGGTAAGGCGCCGCCGCGACGTTCGCCGTCACGCCGATGAGCCCGGTGGCGCCGATCGCGAGGTGCGGCAGCACGTTCGCATCGTCGCCGGAGAAGTACATCAGATCGGTCTGGTTGAGCACGCGGCTCACCTCGGAGAAGTCGCCCTTGGCGTCCTTCACCGCGAGGATGTTCGGGTGCTTCGCGAGGCGCAGGATCGTCTCGTACTTGATCGGTACTCCGGTACGGCCCGGGATGTCGTAGAGGATCACCGGGAGGTCGGTCGCGTCGGCGACCAGACGGAAGTGTGTGAGGATGCCGGCCTGCGTCGGCTTGTTGTAGTACGGCGTGACGATCATGATGCCGTCGGCGCCGGCCTTCTCGCTGGCCTTGTAGAGCTCGATGGCGTGCGCGGTCTCATTGGACCCACCGCCCGTGATGATCTTGGCGCGACCCGCCGAGACGGACTTGCCGACCTCGACGAGCTTGAGCTTCTCGGGGTCCGTCAGGGTCGAGGTCTCGCCGGTCGTTCCCGTCACGACGATGCCGTCCGCTCCCGCGGTGATCACGTCATCGATGTGCTTCTCGACGGCGGGCCAATCGACTTCGCCGTCGGCCGTCATCGGAGTGACGAGCGCGACGAGAACCTGTCCGAAAGGGTTGCCCGAGTGCGTCATAGACCCAGCGTATCGGTTCGGGTCGCGGTCATGCGGACGCGGTGACGCTCCTCAGACACGGCCGCGTCGCGCGACGCCCGAGGTCAGCGAACTCGGCAGCACACGCGTCAACGCCACGATCGCCTTGTACCGCAGCGACGGAATGGACACGGACTTGCCACGGGCTGCATCGCGCAATCCCGTGCGGACCACGTCGCGGGCGTTCAACCACATGAAGCCGGGCACGCCCTCCTCGCCCACGGCGAGGCCCATCCGCTCGTGGAACGAGGTGTGCGTGAATCCGGGGCAGAGGGCGGTGACACTCACCCCGTCGCGCGCATACTCCGCGTTCGCCCATCGACTGAAACCGATCAGCCAGGACTTGCACGCGGAGTAGGTGGAGCGGGAGATGAAGCCGGCGACGGAGGCCACGTTGATGATGCGGCCACCTCGTCCGCGCATGGACTGCAGAGCGGCGTGCATGAGACGCATCGACGCCTCGACGTGCACCCGGAGATGCCGCACCTCATCGTCGATGTCGTTGTCGGCGAAGCGGAGCGGCAACCCGAATCCGGCGTTGTTCACGAGCAGATCGACCGGATCCGCGGTGTCGCGCAGCCGTGCAGCGACGCTCTCGACCCCTGCTTCGTCCACCAGGTCGGCGGGGAGCACCTCGACTGCCACCCCGTACTCACCGCGCAGCTCGGTCGCCAGCTGCTCCAGCGCGGCCACGGAACGCGCGACGAGGATGAGATCGGCGCGGCGGCGGGCGAGCTGGCGGGCGAACTCTGCCCCCAGTCCGGCGCTTGCGCCGGTGATCAAAGCGGTGGGCATCAGCGCTCGTATCCGAGGAAGCGGTAGCGGATGCCGGTGCGGGAGGTCTGCCACTCCCCCTCGTCGACGAGTCGCCACCCGGTCTTGGCCGGCGCGTACGCGTCGCCGTCGACATCGAGATCGAGCTCGGTGACTTCGAGCCGGTCGGCGTCGCCGATCACCTGACGGAAGATCTCCGCGCCGCCGATGATCCACACCCGGTCCAGGCCGCGGACGGCTTCAGCGACGGTGGCTGCGCGGCGGGCGCCCCCCTCCGACCAGTCCTGCTGACGGGTCACCACGATGTTGTCACGGCCGGCCAGCGGACGGAATCGCTCAGGGAGCGAGTCCCAGGTCTTGCGCCCCATCACCACCGGCGTCCCGAGCGTGACGTCCTTGAAGTGCGCCAGGTCTTCGGGCACGTGCCAGGGCATGCCCCCCTCGGCGCCGATCACGCCGCCGTGGGCTTCGGCCCAGATGAGCCCGACCCAGGTCATACCGCCACCGCCGCGCGGATCGGGGCGTGATGCTGATAGTCCTCCACCACGAAGTCCTCGTACCGGTAGTCGAGGATCGACTCGGGCTTGCGCGCGAATCGGAGCGTCGGGGATTCGAACGGCTCACGGCTCAGCTGCTCGCGCACCTGCTCGACGTGGTTGTCGTAGACGTGGCAGTCGCCGCCCGTCCATACGAAGTCACCGGGCTCGAGCCCCACCTGCTGCGCGATCATCATCGTGAGCAGGGCGTAGGAGGCGATGTTGAACGGCACCCCGAGGAACATGTCGGCGCTGCGCTGATACAGCTGGCACGAGAGCTTGCCGTCGGCGACGTAGAACTGAAAGAGCGCGTGGCAGGGAGCAAGCGCCATGTCGGGGATGTCAGCCGGGTTCCACGCCGAAACGATGAGCCTGCGCGAATCGGGCGAACGCCGGATCTGCTCGATCACCTCGGAGAGCTGGTCGATGCTGCCGCCGTCAGGCGTCGGCCACGACCGCCACTGCACACCGTAGACCGGCCCGAGGTCGCCGGACTCGTCCGCCCACTCGTCCCAGATCGTGACGCCGTTCTCCCGCAACCAGCCGACGTTGGAGTCGCCCTGCAGGAACCACAGCAGCTCGTAGGCGATGGATTTGAAGTGCACGCGCTTCGTGGTGATGAGCGGGAAGCCCTTCGACAGGTCGAAACGGATCTGTCGACCGAAGACACTCGTGGTCCCGGTGCCCGTCCGATCCGACTTGTGCGTGCCGGTCTCCAGGACATCGCGGAGCAGGTCTTCGTAGGGCGTCGGGACGGCTGCACTCATGACAGCCACGATACCTTCCCCGCCCCGGGCACGGGCGGAGCCACCGCGTTGGGGCCGGGGTTCGTCATGCTCGGAAACATCGGCATCGGCACCCCGACGGAGCACGTACTCTCGACACATGTCGCCCGCTCTCGCCCTCGGAGTCGCCGTGGCGCTCCTCGCGCTCGCGACGATCATCGGCATCGTCCTGCGACGTCGAGACGGACGGCGACGCGATGGCGGGACGCTTCGATTCGACCCCGCAGATGTCGTGTCGGCGGAACTCGGCTCGCGCGCCACCCTCGTGCAGTTCAGCACCGAGATGTGCGCGCGGTGCCCGCAGGTCCGTCGCCTGCTGCACGACTACGCGTCCGGTCATGATGGGCTCGCGCACGTCGAGGTGGACCTGACCCATCGCCCCGATCTCTCCGCGCGCTACCGGGTGCTGCAGACGCCGACGACGTTCCTGGTCGACGGTTCCGGCGCGGTCCGCGCACGATTCCACGGGGTTCCCCACCCGCACGCCCTCACAGAAGCCGTCGCCGCCGTCTGAGGCGCGAGGACCGGAGCACACATGAGCACTCCCGAAGGCATCGATCCCCGTGGTCCGCGCTTCGCCGCCACGATCACCGCGTTGCTCCTCCTGGTGGCGACGTTCCTGGCATTGATCGGGATATCGACGGAATCCGCGAGTGCGGGCTCATTCGGCTGGTTCGCCTATCAGCCGCTCGCAGATTCCACGTTCGTCCCCGGTGGTTTGGTGATCTCATCATCGACACCCGCCCAACGCGCGCTCGACCCGGGCTTCCTTCTCACGGTCGTCATCGCCCTCCTCTTCCTGTGGGGTGTCGTCTCGCCCCGGACCACGCCGTGGAGCGTCGTCTTCCGCA
>NZ_JBLVOH010000113.1:23483-24082 GCF_053543675.1 Microbacterium umsixpiens | reverse complement strand
GGTCTGTGGGAGTGGCAGCCGCTCTACCTCGATCACGCACACGCCGCCGACCCCGCGGCCGCGGCCGACGCGATCCCGCTCCGCTACGGCCTCGACGAGGGCCGTCACTACTCCGACCTCGGATTCCTGCTCCTCGGCCGCATCATCGCCGCCGTCACCGGGCTGCCCCTGGACGCCGCCGTCCGCGAGCTCGTGACCGTACCCCTCGGGCTCGACCGCACCGGATACGGCCCGGTCACCGCGCCCGTCGCCTCGTCGTCGGTCGGTGACGCCGCCGAACGCCGCATGGTCGCGACCGGTGAGCCCTATCCGATCCTCGCCGCCGACCGCACATTCGCCTGGCGCGAGGGCGAGATCACAGGCAGCGTGAACGACGGCAACAGCTTCCATGCGTTCGGCGGGATCTCCGGCCACGCCGGACTCTTCAGCACAGCCGACGACCTGCTCACCCTGGGTGCCGCGCTCGCCGCTCCCGAGCAGCGTCCCGAGCTGTGGCATCCGGATGCGACAGCCGACCTGTTCCGCGACGGACCCGACGCCGGGCAGGCGCTGGGCTGGCGCAGCGACACGGTCGCGGTCGGCGGCAGGCCGACCCGGCT
>NZ_JBLVOH010000113.1:22540-23423 GCF_053543675.1 Microbacterium umsixpiens | reverse complement strand
GCGCTGGGATTCGTGCCGGGCACCGGCACCGCCGCGGTCCTGTTGAGCAACCGCCTCTTCGCCCCCGAACCCGCGCCGACCGAGGCGCTGTGGCGCACCGCGCTCCCCGCACTCCTGGGCGGCAACGACCTGGACGACAACGAAGGAACGAGAACACCATGAGCACCACCGAGCCCGTGCTGAGCATCAGCGGCCTCGCCGTCGCCTTCCGAACCGGTTCCGAACTGGTCACCGCCATCAGCGACATCAGCATCGACGTCGCCGCCGGTGAGACCGTCGCGATCGTCGGGGAGTCCGGGTCGGGCAAGTCGACCACCGCCGCCGCTGTCAACCGTCTGCTGCCGGAGAACGGTGTGATCACCGCCGGCAGCATCCGCTTCGACGGGCGCGAGCTGACCGATCTGCCCGAGAACGCGATGGTCTCCCTGCGCGGTGCCGGGATCGGCCTCGTGCCGCAGGACCCGATGTCGAACCTCAATCCGCTCATGCGCGTGGGCGAGCAGATCGGCGAGGCGCTCGAGGTGCACGGCCACACCCACGGCGATGCCACGAAGGCACGGGTCGTCGAGCTGCTCGAGATGGTGGGGATCGCGGATGCCGCGCAGCGGGCGCACCAGTACCCGCACGAGTTCTCGGGCGGTATGCGCCAGCGCGTGCTGATCGCGATGGGGCTCGCCTGCAAGCCGCGCCTGCTGATCGCCGACGAGCCCACCTCGGCCCTCGACGTGACCGTGCAGCGGCGCATCCTGGACCAGCTCGATGCGCTCACCGATGACCTCGGCACCGCCGTGTTCCTCATCACGCACGACCTGGCCCTCGCTGCCGAGCGCGCCGACCGCATCGTCGTGATGTTCCGCGGTCACATCGTGGAGGAGGGCCCCAC
>NZ_JBLVOH010000113.1:7538-22520 GCF_053543675.1 Microbacterium umsixpiens | reverse complement strand
CCTCGGCCGAGGTGCTCGGCAACCCGCAGCACGAGTACACGAAGCAGCTGCTCGCCGCGGCGCCGAGCCTCGCCTCCCGCCGCGATGCGCTGCCGCAGCGCGAGGCCGCCACCGGGACGCCGTTCGTCGAGATCCGCGACCTCCGCAAGGAGTTCGCCCTCCGGTCTCCCAAGGCCGGCGAGCCGCAGACGTTCACCGCGGTCGACGGGGTGAGCTTCGAGATCCGTCGCGGCACGACCGTCTCGATCGTGGGCGAGTCGGGGTCGGGCAAGTCGACCACCGCGAACATGGTGCTCGGCCTCGAGGACGCCACGTCGGGATCGATCCTGTTCGACGGGCTCGACCTGACCACGCTCCGCCGTAAGGAGCTGTTCGCGTTACGCCGCCGTGTGCAGCCGGTGTTCCAGAACCCCTACGCCTCGCTCGACCCCCGCTACACGGTCGAGCAGTCGATCGCCGAGCCGCTGCGGGTGCACCGCATCGGCACCGCGGCCACCCGTCACGCCCGCGTGCTCGAGCTGCTGGAGCAGGTCGCCCTGCCCGCGGCGATGGCCGAGCGCCTGCCGCATGAGCTGTCGGGCGGTCAGCGCCAGCGCGTCGCGATCGCCCGGGCGCTCGCGCTCGAACCCGAACTCGTGGTGCTCGACGAGGCCGTGTCGGCGCTCGACGTGCTCGTGCAGGCGCAGATCCTCGACCTGCTCGCTGACCTGCAGAAGCGCCTGGGCCTGAGCTACCTGTTCATCAGCCACGACCTCGCGGTCGTGCGGATGATCTCCGACGAGGTGCATGTCATGCAGCGCGGCGTCGTGGTCGAGAGCGGCACCCCCGAGCGCATCTTCGACGACCCGCAGCATCCCTACACCCGCGAGCTCCTCGCTGCGATCCCGGGGGCGACGCTGGCCTCCTGATCAGGAGCGGGGTCCGAGGTCAGCGGGACTTGTCGTCGTCGTCCCAGGGGCCTTCCCACCAGCCGGCGCGGCCGTCGTCCGAGCCGCCGCGCCCCCGGCGGGAGCGGACGAACTGCACGACGAACACGGTCAGCGAGCTGAGCAGGATCAGGAAGACCACCAGGAACAGCACGTCGCTCTGATTCATGGGCGTCTCCCCTCCGCGGCATCCGCCACGATCTTCGCGATGCGGGCTGCCCGGGTCTCCGGGCGCTTGGCCATCGCGATGTGCGTGAGTCCGAACTTCTTGACGGACTTCGGGAATGCATCCCAGTTCTCGCGCGCGGCGGGCACCGCGTCGAGTGCGGCGGCGAACTCCTCCGGTTCGGTCCCGGCTTCCGGGCCGTCGAGCACGGTCCAAGAGCCGTTGGCCTTCGCGACCTCGAGCACGCGGATGCCGGCCGGCGCGAGCAGACCCTCGGCCTCGAGTTCCGCGATGCGCGCCTTGTTCGTCGCCGCCCAGCCGCTGCCGGGGCGGCGCGGGGAGAACCACTGCCCGTTGGCGCGGTCGTCGGTCCCGTCGTCGAAGACGCGCACCGGGCCGTCGATCCATCCGAAGCACAGCGCCTGCCGCACGGCGTCCTCGTACCCGACGCCGTCGGACGAGCCGCGCACGCTCAGCAGCCAGACGCCCGCCGCGCGCTCGTGGTTCGCCTCGAGCCAGGCACGCCAGGCCGCGGCGTCCGCCGCCCGGAGTCGTTCGCCCTCGTCGAGTGCGCCCATCGGCTACTTCTTGATCTTGACCGTCGTGATCGTCTCGGTGATCCGCGGGAGCAGGTCGGCAACCGACTGCACGATCTCATCCGGGCGGAACGGGTACTTCTCGATCTCGGCCTGGTCGCTGATACCGGTGAGCACCAGGATCGTGTGCAGACCCGCCTCGATGCCGGCGACGACGTCGGTGTCCATGCGGTCGCCGATCATGCCGGTGCGCTTCGAGTGCGCGCCGATCTTGTTCAACGCCGAGCGGAACATCATCGGGTTCGGCTTGCCGACCACGTACGGCTCCTTGCCGGTGGCCTTCGTGATGAGCGCGGCGATGGCGCCCGTCGCGGGCAGCGGTCCGTCGGCGCTCGGGCCTGTGGCATCCGGGTTCGTCACGATGAAGCGCGCGCCGCCGATGATGAGGCGGATGGCCTTCGTGATCGCCTCGAACGAGTAATTGCGCGTCTCGCCCACGACCACGAAATCGGGGTTGGTCTCGGTCATGATGAAACCCGCATCGTGCAGTGCGGTGAGGATGCCGGCCTCGCCGATCACGAAGGCAGAGCCCCCGGGGAGCTGCTGCTTCAGGAAGTCGGCGGTCGCGAGGGCCGAGGTCCAGATGCGCTCCTCGGGCACGTGCAGTCCGCTGGTGCGCAGGCGAGCCGACAGGTCGCGAGCGGTGAAGATCGAGTTGTTCGTCAGCACCAGGTACGGGATGCCCGCGCTCTCCCAACCGGCGAGCAGTTCGGATGCTCCGGGGATGGCGTCGTTCTCATGGACGAGCACGCCGTCCATGTCGGTGAGCCAGCATTCGATGTCGTCACGTTGAGCCATGTGCACAGCCTAGAGGCCCCAGGCGACGCGCACCTGACCGTGTTGCGGAGGAGCTAGGCGCTGAGCCAGACGACCTGTGCCGCGCCTTCGGGCAGTGCCGTCTGCGCGCCGTCGATCTCCACTCCGGATGCCGTCACCGTGACGGTCGATGCGACCGCCAGGCCCAGCGCCTCGAGAGATCGCAGCAGCTCGGGGTCCCGGTCGTCGACGCGCAGCACCCGGCCCGCGTGCCCGGCCGGCGCGTCGGCGAGGAGCACGAAGGGCTCGCGCTCGATGTGACCGTCGGCATCGGGGATCGCATCGCCGTGCGGGTCGAAGCGCGGGCGTCCCAGTCGGGCGTCGATGCCCTCCAGCAGCCGGTCGCTGATGGTGTGCTCGAGTACCTCGGCCTCGTCGTGCACCTCGTCCCAGCCGTAGTCGAACTCCTGCACCAGCCAGGTCTCGATCAGGCGGTGCCGGCGCACCATCGCGAGCGCGCGCAGGGTTCCGGCATCCGTCAGCCGCACCGCACCGTAGGGCACGTGCGAGACGAGACCCGCGGCGGCGAGCTTCTTCACCATCTCGGTGACAGAGGACGGGGCGATGCCGAGCTTCGCGGCGAGCACCGAGGGAGTGATCGGTGCGTCCTGCCACTCGGTGTGCGCGTAGACGGTCTTCAGATAGTCGTCAGCTGCAGGGGATGCCACCGGACCAGCTTAGGTCAGCTCGTCGCGGCGGCCAGCAGGCTGTATGCGGCCTGACCCGCGAAGAACAGGACGAGGAAGCCGAGGAGGGCGGCGGCCAGGGAGAGTCGGCCGTCGAACCCCTCGATCTCGGCGATGCCGATCTTGCGCGCGCGGAACGCCAGCACGAGAGTGGCGACGCCCAGGGCCAGCTGCACCCACGGGCTGCCGAGGCCGATGACCTTCGGGAACGCGATCAGCAGGCCGCCGATCACGCCCGTCGCGAGACCGATCCAGGTGAGGATGCGGACGTCGCGGCGGGCGTTATCGGCAGACATGCTGTAGAGCCTATCCGGGGTCAGGCTCCCGTCAGGACGAGCCAGAGCAGCGCTCCGTTGAGCGCGATCAGCAGCACCGAGGCCACGATGCCGGCGGCCGTCGTCCAGCGCCGATTGGCCCAGGCGCCGAGGGTGCGTCGCTGCGCGGTGAGCACGACCAGCGGGATCAGGGCGAAGGGGATGCCGAACGAGAGCACCACCTGGCTGAGCACCAGGGCGAGTGTCGGATCGAAGCCGATGCCGAGGATGATGAGCGCGGGGATCAGCGTGACCAGGCGACGGGCGAGCAGCGGGATGCGCACGTGCAGCAGACCGTGCATGATCTCGGCCCCGGCGTAGGCGCCCACCGAGGTCGAGGCCAGTCCGGATGCGAGGAGTCCGACGGCGAAGAACGTCGCGACGACCGGACCGAGCCCCGCGGCGAGAGCGGCGTGCGCGCCCTCCAGCGAGTCGGTGCCCTCGACGCCGGCGAGGTTCGCGGCGGCGAGCAGCAGGATGCAGAGGTTCACGGAGCCGGCGATCACCATCGCGATCGATACGTCCCAGCGGGTGGCGGTGAGCAGGCGGTGGATGCGTGAGGTCTCGGTGCGCACCGCCTCGTCGCCGGCGTGAGCGGTCGTGGCGCCGAAGCGGTCACGGGCGAGGGAGGAGTGCGCGTAGATCGCGTGCGGCATGATCGTCGCGCCGAGGATGGATGCGGCCAGCAGGACCGAGCCGGTGTCCTCGAAACGGGGGACCATTCCTCCGAGCACCCCGGCCGGGTCCGGCGGAGCGACGAAGACGCCCGCGACGAAGCCGACCGTGATGATGACCATGAGCCCGATGATCACGAACTCGAAGGGGCGGGCCCCGCGGCGGGACTGGACCGTGAGCAGGATCATCGAGACCGCGCCGGTGATGAGTCCGCCCAGCAGCAGCGGCACGTCGAACAGCAGGTTCAGGGCCACCGCGCCGCCGATGACCTCGGCCAGGTCCGTGGCCATGGCGACCAGCTCGGCCTGCAGCCAGTACGCGCGGCGGGCCCACGGTCGCTTCAACCGCGCGCCCAGCACCTCGGGCAGGCTCTGCCCGGTGACGACGCCCAGCTTCGCGGAGAGGTACTGGATCAGCCACGCCATGATGTTGCCCGCGAGCACGACCCACACCAGCAGGTAGCCGTACTGGGCCCCCGCGGTCATGTTGCTGGCGACGTTGCCGGGATCGAGGTACGCGACGCCGGCGACGAGCGCCGGGCCGAGCAGCCAGAGGCTGCGCGGGGCCCTGGCCGGGGGCGCGGTCGGGGTCGTCATCGGAAGGGAGGAATTTTTAGGCACACCGAAACCGTAGCGTATTTTTCGGCACACCTAAATATCTGGGTGTTCGCTCCGGCGATAGCCTGGCGAGATGGATGACGCCGCTTCGGACCCCTCGCACGCCGACACTCCGGCGGGCCCGACGCGCGGCGGCTCGACTGCCCAGCCCGGCTATGGAGTGGGCCCCTGGCCCGGAGGCGAGGATGCATGGCCCGAGGGGGAGCAGTACGACCCCGAGCTCCTCGCGGCGGGCGACACCCGCAACGTGATCGACCGCTACCGCTACTGGCGGATGGAGGCGATCGTCGCCGACCTCGACACGCAGCGGCATCCGTTCCACGTCGCCATCGAGAACTGGCAGCACGACATGAACATCGGATCGATCGTGCGCAGCGCCAACGCGTTCCTCGCCGACACCGTGCACATCATCGGTCGCCGCCGCTGGAACAAGCGCGGGGCCATGGTCACCGATCGCTACCAGCACGTGGTGCACCACGAAGACGTCGAGACCTTCGCCGCCTGGGCTGCGGCGGAGGGCCTCCCGATCATCGCGGTCGACAACGTCGAGGGTGCCGTGCCCGTGGATCGCGCCGAACTCCCGCAGCGCTGCGTGCTCCTGTTCGGACAGGAGGGACCGGGGCTCTCCGCCGAGGCGCTCGCCGCAGCATCCGCCCACATCGAGATCACCCAGTACGGCTCGACGCGCTCGATCAACGCCAGCGCCGCTGCCGCCGTGATCATGTACGAGTGGTGCCGGAGATACGCGGGCTGAGCGCCGTCGAAACCCCTCGACAGGCGGTGGCTGCGGGCGTAGCGTGAGTGTCGATCGAGGAGGTCGACATGGCAGTCGTCACACCCATCCGCCCGTTCCTCTGGTTCGCCGACAGGGCGCAGGAGGCGATGGACTACTACGTCTCGGTGTTCCCGAACTCGTCGATCGACAGCGTGACCTACTATCCGGATGAGAACCTCAGTGAGCACTTCGAGGGCATGACCGGAAAGGTCATCAACGGGGAGTTCACTCTGAACGGAACGCGATTCGGCTGCCTCGACGGGGGTCCGGAGTTCACCTTCAACGAGGCCGTCTCCTTCGTGATCGAGTGCGCCGACCAGGAAGAGATCGACCGCTACTGGCAGGCGCTCTCCGCGGTGCCGGAGGCGGAGGCATGCGGCTGGTGCAAAGACCGGTTCGGCGTCAGCTGGCAGGTGGTCCCCGCCGGGCTCGACCTTCTGCAGCAGCGCCCGGAGCAGATCCAGGCGCTGATGCACATGAAGAAGATCGTGATCTCGGAGCTCGAGATCGCCTGAGCTCGCTTTCTCGGTGGCGATGAACGGCGCGCTCAGCCGCGATCGATGCCGAAGAGGTGGCGGTAGATCGCGTTGACGTCGCGATCCAGATGATCGATGCGCCCGTGGACCGAGCTGATCTCCGTGCGCACATGGGCGAACTCGCTCCGCATCTCGGTCCGCACGCTGGCGAACTCGTTGCGGACCTCGGTCCGCACGCTCTCGAACTCGTTCTGCATCGTGCGCAGGAACATCGTCGAGATCAGCGTGATCGTGCCGAACATGCCCGCGGCGAAGACGCCGATCAGCGTCCATACCTGTGGTTCCGTCATCCCCAGCATCCCTTCAGTGTCCCCCGATCATCGTCGAGTGCACCAGGGTTTCCGCGCGTAGTATTCCGCGGAATCCGATGGTGGGGGAGAAATCGCGATGGAGCGGATCGGTGCAGTGCCGGCCAGCGGCGTCAGGCTGTCGCCGCGAGCCAGCGCCCGGATCGCACGCGCCAGCCGAGAGTGCCCAGACGCGCGAGCAGGTACACGCCGAAGAACGCGACCGCGAGCCACACGAGTCCGGCGGTGCCGCCGACCCCGGTCGCGGCGATGATCCACAGCGCCGGGAGGAACGGAACCAGGTTCAGGCCGCCGGCGATCGCGAGGTAGCGGGCGTCGTTCGCACCCATGAGCACCCCGTCGAGCACGAACACGACACCCGCGATCGGTTGGGCGACGGCGAGCACGAGCAGTGCCGGCTGAACGAGGGCGGCGATCTCCGCCGACCCCGTGAACACGATGCCGAGCACCCCGGAGAGCGCGGCGATCAGGCCGCCGACGATGACGCCGAACCACGCGCCCCAGGCCACGGTGCGGGCCAGCACCCGGTGGACCTGCCGTTCGTCTCCGGCGCCCAGCTCCTTGCCGATGAGTGCCTGCGCGGCGATCGCGAGGGCATCGAGTGCGAATGCCGCGGCCGAGAAGATCGTGAACACGATCTGCCACCCTGCCAGCTCCTCGGTGCCGATGCCGGTGGCGATGCCCACGGTCGCGAGCAGGGCGATGCGCAGGCTCACGGTCCGAAGGAACAGCCATCCGCCCGACGTCGCCGTGCTGCGGATGCCCGCGCGCTGGGCACGCAACGAGGCGCTGTGACGGGTCGCCAGGCGGCGGATGACCAGAGCGTACGCGGCGACCATGCCCCACTGCGCCGTCACGGTGCCGGCGGCCGAGCCCGCGATACCCCACCCGAGTCCGTAGATGAAGAGCCAGTTGAGAAGGGCGTTCGCGCCGAAGCCGAGCCCCGCGATCCAGAGCGGCGTCATCGTGTCCTGCATGCCGCGCAGCAGGCCGGTCGCGGCGAACACGATGAGCATCGCCGGCAGGCCCCACATCGAGATCACCAGGTACTCGTTGGCCTGCTGTGCGACGGCCTCGTTCGCGCCGAACAATGAGACCAGCCACGGTGAGGAGACCGCGCCGACGACGGCGAGCACCGCGCCGAGTCCGAGCGCGAGCCACATGCCGTTGATACCGACCGACACGGCCTCGCCCGGCTGTCCGGCGCCGAAGCGGCGGGCGACCGCCGGAGTGGTCGAGTAGGCGAGGAACACCATGAGCCCGACGATCGTCTGCAGCACGGCCCCCGCGATGCCGAGGCCGGCGAGCGGGGTGGTGCCGAGGTGTCCGACCAGGGCGGCATCCACGATCAGGAACGCGGGCTCGGCGATCAGCGCGCCGAGAGCCGGGACCGCGAGGCGCAGGATCTCTCGGTTGAGGGAGGGGCGCGCGGTCATCCTCCGAGCCTATGACCTGGCGCCGACCTCGTCCGTCCGTGCCCCCGAGAGCCGTCGTAGGGTGGAGGGAATCGGATGCCGCGGAGGTGCATCATGACGGATCCCCGAGAAGCTGCGGCGCGCTACCGCGCGCAGCAGCAGCAGGCCGAGACCGCGCACGGCGACGAGGAGTCGGGCGTCCCGCCGGGAGCCGGCGCCACCGTCGACAGAGCCGCCTTCATCGAGACGGCGATCCAGGTGGCGATCCGTCGCGGCGAGTTCGACGATCTTCCCGGCGCAGGCAAGCCGCTCGAGGGACTCGGCACCCACCACGACCAGGACTGGTGGATACGCCGCAAGATCGAGACCGAGAACCTCACCGGACTCGGCCCGCCCGCCATCCTGCTGCGCACCGAGGACCGGGAGCTCAACGACCAGCTCGACCTGCTCGGCCGCGAGTCGGACGTGCGTGACGTGCTCGAGGACTTCAACAAGCGCGTGCGCGAGGCGCGTCGCCAGCTCCAGGGCGGACCTCCCGTCGTGACCGAACCGAGGGATGTCGACGCCGAGGTCGTGGCCTGGGCGGAGCGTCGGGCGGTGAGGCCCGCGGCCGCGCCGGTGTCGAGCCGACCTGCTCGCCGTCGTTGGTTCCGGAAGGGCTGAATCGGCCCGGAGTCCGAGGCGGGTCATAGGCTGGTGCGCATGACTGACGTTCTTCCCGTGGGCCTCGCCCTTGATGAGTTCAGCTCCGACATCCGCCCGCAGGACGACCTCTATCGTCACGTGAACGGCGCCTGGCTTTCGCGCACCGAGATCCCTGGCGACAAGGCGCGGTGGGGCTCGTTCCATCTTCTCGCCGAGCAGGCCGAGAAAGACGTGCGGGCGATCATCGAGGAATCGCAGGATGCCGAGGAGGGCACGCTCGCCCGCAAGATCGGCGACCTGTTCGCGAGCTTCATGGACACCGAGCGCATCGATGCCGCCGGTCTCTCTCCGCTGGAGGAGACCCTCGCCGAGGTCGACGCCATCGACGGCATCCCGGCGTTCCTGCGCACGGTGGGCGCCTACGACCGCGACGGTCGCGCGGCCGTGATCGGCATGTACGTCGACGGCGACCCGGGCGACCCGGAGCGCTACCTGCCCGTGCTCATGCAGGCCGGGCTGTCCCTGCCGGATGAGAGCTACTTCCGGCTCGACACGTTCGCCGACACCCGGGCCGCCTATCGCGCGCACCTCGAACGGCTGCTCGACCTTGCCGGTGTTCCGGATGCCGCGGCGAACGCCGACCGGGCGATCGCGCTCGAGACCGAGCTCGCCGGGCACCACTGGGACAACGTGCGCAGCCGCGACGCCGTGGCGACATACAACCTCAAGACCTGGGACGAGCTGCAGGAGCTCGCCGGCGTCGACCTGGCTCCGTGGCGCGAAGCGGTGTCGCCGTCGAACCCGGCGGCCTTCGACGAGGTCGTCGTCTCGCAGCCCAGCTTCTTCGAGGGACTCGGCTCGCTCCTCACGCCCGAGCGGCTCGACGACTGGAAGGCGTGGCTGCGGGCCAAGGTCGTGCACGCGGCGGCTCCGTACCTCACCGACGACCTGGTGCAGGAGAACTTCTCGTTCTACGGCACCGAGCTCACCGGCGTGCCGACGATCCGCGAGCGCTGGAAGCGCGGCGTCTCTCTCACCGAGGGCGCGCTCGGCGAGGCGATCGGCAAGGTCTACGTCGAGCGGCACTACCCGCCGACGGCGAAGGCCGCGATGGACGAGCTGGTCGCCCACCTGATCGAGGCGTATCGCCAGAGCATCACAGACCTCGAGTGGATGACCGCCGAGACCCGGGAGCGCGCGCTCGCCAAGCTCGACTCCTTCACGCCCAAGATCGGCCACCCCGAGGTGTGGCGCGACTACTCGAGCCTGGAGATCGACCGCACCGACCTGTTCGGCAACGTGCGCCGGGCGTCGATCTTCGAGCACGACCGGCACGTCGACAAGGTCGGCAAGCCCATCGACCGCCTCGAATGGCACATGCCGCCGCAGATGGTCAACGCCTACTACAACCCGTCCATGAACGAGATCGTGTTCCCCGCGGCCATCCTCCAGTACCCGTTCTTCGACGCGAGCCGCGACGCCGCCGCGAACTACGGCGGGATCGGCGCGGTCATCGGGCACGAGATCGGCCACGGCTTCGACGACCAGGGCAGCCGATACGACGGCGACGGCCGACTCCAGGACTGGTGGACCGACGCCGACCGTTCGGCCTTCGAGGAACGCACCAAGGCGCTCATCGCGCAGTACGACGCGCTCGTCCCCGAGGGGCTGGATGCCGAGCACCACGTCAACGGCGCCCTCACGATCGGTGAGAACATCGGCGATCTCGGCGGCCTCGGCATCGCACTCAAGGCCTACGAGCTCTCGCTCGGCGGCGCGGAGGCACCGGTCATCGACGGGTACACGGGCGTGCAGCGCCTGCTGCTCTCATGGGCGCAGGTGTGGCAGCAGAAGAGCCGCGACGCCGAGACGCTGCGGCTGCTGACCATCGATCCGCACTCGCCGAACGAGTTCCGCTGCAACCAGATCGTGCGCAACATCGATGCGTTCTACGAGGCGTTCGGCGTGGGCGAGGAAGACGCCCTCTGGCTCCCCGAGTCGTCGCGTGTGACCATCTGGTGACCAATCGTCTGACTCTGTGATGCATCCCCCGGCGGTGGGGTTACGATAGCCCTGCCGCTGGGGAGCGCTTCCCCGCGGTATCCCGCAAATCCCCCCCTCGTAAGGATCACGCGTGGGCGCTCTCGAGCCTGGTGAAGGGTTCCGCAACTCCTCGGCCCCGGAGTCTGTCGGCGGTGCGCCGGAGTCTTCTGCGGGCCGTCGCTCCCAGCGGACCAGTCGTCGCCTCCCGCGCCGCGCCGCGCTCGGGCGCCGCTCCTTCACGGCCACCCTGCGGTCGCTCGAGGGGTTGGTCGATTCCGGCGCTCAGGTGTCGGTGCACGTCGTCGACCTCGACAATCATGTGCACGTGCTGGCCGGCGACGATCACGTGACCATGCCCGTCGCGGGTCTCGGCGTCGTCCCACTGCTGATCGAGGTGGCCGCCGGTTTCCAAAGTGGAGCGCTCGATCCGTTCGAGATCATCGAGCGGGACAGTGTCGAGGCCGTGGAGACCTCCGGCCTGTGGCGGCATCTGCACGCTCCGGCGCTGCCGCTCGAGGATCTCGCCGTGCTGGCCGCGACAGCCGGCGATCCGATCGCCGTGAACGCACTGCTGCAGAAGGTCGGACATGACCGGGTGCGCGAGCGCATCGAGTCGCTCGGGCTGCGCCGTACGGCCCTGCTCGACCGGTTCCGTGACCGCCGCGGTCCGGACGATGCCCCGCAGGTCGCCGTGGGATCCGCTCGGGAGCTCGCCGGGCTGTTCTCGGCCCTGGTGAACTCGCAGGTCGTCGACGCCGCGGTCAGCGCGCAGGTGTCGGAGTGGCTGAGCCTGAATCAGGACCTGAGTCTGGTCGCGGCGTCCACCGGACTCGACCCGTTCTCGCACGATCACGACGCGCACGGCCTGCTGTTCGTGAACAAGACCGGTCGCGATCGTGGTGTCCGCGCCGAGGCGGGAGTGCTGGCCGGGCCCCGTGCCGGCGTCGCCTACTCGCTCATCGTCTGCTTCGACGACCTCTCCATCACGCACCGGTTGCGCGCGCACGACGCCTTCCGGGTGCTCGGCGTCGAGCTCATGGAGTACACGCACTGAGAGCGGTTCCGTGTCGTTGGCGTGGCCGATCCCGGACCGGCTGCGCACGCCGCGAGACGGCGACCCGGATCCGCGCACGATCTCCCGCTGACGGCGCGGGGAGGGGAACTCAGCCGGGCAGGGACGGATGCTGCTCGGAGCTGCGCTGCTTCGGGATGAAGAGCGACAGCACGACCGCGATGATGCCGGCGGCGATCGCGAGCCAGAAGCACACCTCGAACGCGGCGCGGGTCGGAACCGCGACACCGTCGACGTCGATGCTCATCGCCGCGAGCACGCCGCCCATCACGGCCGAGGCGCTCGAGGTGCCGACCGAGCGGAACAGGGCGTTCAGGCCGTTCGAGGCGCCGGTCTCGTTCGCCGGCACCGACCGCATGATGATCATGGGCATCGCGGCGAAAGTGAAGCCGATGCCGACTCCGATGAAGATGTTGGCGACGAAGATGTGCCACACCTCGGAAGACCACAGCAGCACGAACACGTAGGCGAGCACGATCGCGCCGGCGCCGACGGTGAACAGCGGCCGCGGTCCGACCGTGCGCTCGAGCCAGCCGGAGAGCGGGGAGATCACCATCATCACGAGGCCGGCGGGCATGATCACGAGGGACGCCGCGAGCATGTCGAGCCCGAACCCGGCGCCGCCGACCGCGGGCATCTCGAGAAGCTGCGGGAACGTCACGTTCGAGGCGAACAGCGCGAAGCCCATGCCGATCGCGGCGATGTTCGTGAACAGCACGGCGGGGCGCGCCGCCACCCGCAGGTCGAGCAGCGGGTCCTTCGTGCGCAACTGGTACCAGCCCCACACCAGCAGCACGACGAGTCCGCCGATGATGCAGACCAGTGTGAGCGGTGAGGTCCAGCCCCACTGTGCACCTCGGGAGACGAAGAGCAGGATGCCGGTGAGACCGATGGCGAGCCCGATGGCACCGAGCACGTCGAGTCGCCCGGGGGAGCGGAGCACATCCTCGGGGATCACGGCCAGCACGAGGATGAGGCCGACTACCCCAAGGGCTGCCGCGAGCCAGAACAGCATGTGCCAGTCGGCGTTCTGCGCGAGAAGGGCGGCCACCGGCATGCCGATCGCGCCGCCGACACCCATGGTCGCGCTCATAAGGGCGACCGCGGTGCCGAGCCGCTCGGGCGGCAGTACGTCGCGCATGATCGCGATGCCGAGGGGAACGACGCCCGTCACGGCCCCCTGGAGTGCGCGCCCGATGATCACTCCGATGATCGAGCCGGAGACCGCGGCGATCACCGAGCCGAGGATCAGGATCGCGAGCAGCGCGATCACCACCCGGCGCTTGCCGTACATGTCGCCGAGTCGGCCCGAGATCGGGGTGGCGACGGCGGCGACGAGCAGCGTGATCGTGACGACCCAGGTCGTGTCCTCGCGGGAGGCGTTCAGCAGCTGCGGCAGCTCGGCCTGCAACGGCACGACGAGCGTGAACATGAACGACGAGCAGAGTCCGGCGAAGGCGAGGACCGCGACGATCGCCCACTTCGGCGGGGTTCGGGAGAGGCGCTTCCTGGCTCTGTCGTCGTTCGCACCCACCGGCTCAGGCTATCGGCGATCGACCGGTGCGGGGCCGTCGGAGAGGTCCGATCCGGGCTCCGTTTCCGCGAACGGGCCCAGGAGGGGCAGACTGGGTGCGTGCGAACCATCCGCGATCTCGACACCGTTGAACTCATCCTCGACGCGCAGGGCCTGCTCGACTCCATCCGGGGTCCGCAGCGCGTGGTGGATGCCGGCACCCTGCGCGCCCTGCAGCAGTCGGGCAACTACGTCGTCGGCTTCTTCGACGGCGAGGGCGACGAGGAGCGCATGGTCGGCGCCTCCATCGCCTTCTTCGGCGAGCCCGCCCGACGTGCGATGCACTCGCACATCACCGCGCTGCTGCCGGAGTACCGCGGGCGCGGCTGGGGTCGCGAGCTCAAGGAGCACCAGCGTCAGTGGGCGTTCTCGCGCGACGTCGGGCGCATCACCTGGGTGTTCGACCCGCTCGTGGCGCGCAACGCGCACTTCTTCTTCTCGGTGCTGGGCGCCCGTGCCACCGGCTACTCCGTGAACCGCTACGGCATCTTCGGCGGCGGCGACGCGGGTGACGAGAGCGACCGGCTGGACGTCGAGTGGGCGCTCGCCGACATCGCCAAGCCCCCGGCCGACGACGCGGTGGTCGAGACCCTCGAGATCCCCGCCGACATCGAGGCGATGCGCGTCTCCGACCCGGCGGCCGCCCACGAGTGGCGGCTGCGCCTGCGTGCGCAGATGGAGGGGCTGCTCGGCAGCGGCCTGACCATCGCCGGCTACGACAACGCGCGCGGCTACCTCTTCACTGCCTGAGCCGGGCGGCCGGATCGCCGATGCGGGACGCGCTCAGCGCACCCCGCGCATGAGCTTCAGCACGGGCTTGACGCTCAGCAGCAGCCCGATGCCGACGACGATGGCGATCCCCCCGAGGATCGAGAAGAAGGGCACCTCGTCGTCGGGGTTGTAGAACTGCACGAGCCATCCGGAGATCGCCGTCCCGAGCGCGATCGACAGGAAGAACAGCGCGACCATCTGCGTGCGGAACACGCCAGGTGCGAGCTTCGTGGCAGCCGACAGGCCGACCGGCGAGATGAGCAGCTCCGCCACCGTGAACACGAAGAGGATCCCGACGATCGCCAGCAGCGGCGTGGAGTTCTCCCCGCCGCCGGCGAACGGCAGGAAGAGCAGGAACGCCGATCCCATGATGATCGCCGCGAGCGCGAACTTCACGGGCGTCGAAGGCTGACGCTTTCCGAGCTTCGTCCAGATCGCGGCGAAGACACCGGACAGGATGATGATGAAGACCGGGTTGATCGACTGCACCCAGGAGACGGGCATCTCCCAGCCGAACAGGTTGCGGTTCAGACGCTGGTCGGAGTAGATCGTCAGCACCGTGAACTGCTGCTGATACAGCGACCAGAACGCGACGCTCGTGATGAACAGCGGCAGGAACGCCCACACCCGCGATCGTTCGGTGGCGTCGATGCGACGGCTGCCGAGGATCACGGAGAAGTAGGTGATCGCGGCGACGATCGTGACACCGATCACCAGGGTGGCGAGGTTGTCGGGGCGGATCACGCCGGTGAGCACGAGGACGGCGATGAGCACGATCGCGGCGGCCGCGATGAGTCCGACCAGCGGATAGCGGGACTTCGGGAGGGGGTTCGGCACCTCCCGCGCCGAGGCGGGCAGCGCCTTGCGGCCGAACGAGTACTGGATGAGCCCGAGCGTCATCCCGATGGCCGCAAGTCCGAAGCCGTAGTGGAAGCCGAGCGAGGACTGCAGGATGCCGGTGAGGATCGGTCCCAGGAACGCGCCGAGGTTGATGCCCAGGTAGAAGAGCGAGAAGCCGGCATCCCGGCGCGGGTCGTCGGCGCTGTAG
>NZ_JBLVOH010000113.1:4963-7473 GCF_053543675.1 Microbacterium umsixpiens | reverse complement strand
CCCCGACGCCGACGCCGACCGCCCCGGGCAGCAACGCCAGGGCGAGGTGGCCCGCCACGATCACCATCGCGCTGACGAACAGCACGCGCTCTGCGCCGAACAGGCGGTCGGCGAGCCAGGCCCCGAGGATCGTCGAGAGGTAGACCGACCCTCCGTACGCGCCCACGATGCCGCCCGCAACAGCCTTGGGGATGCCGAGGCCGCCCTCGGTCACCTCGAAGTAGAGGTAGATGAGCAGGATGCCCTGCATGCCGTAGAAGCTGAACCGCTCCCACATCTCCACGCCGAAGATGTGCACGAGCGCCCAGGGTTGGCCGAAGAAGCGGGTGTCTTCGTCGCGGGTCCGCCGAGTGCGCGCAGAAGTGCTCATCCCAGGACGGTACTCCGCGGTGGGCCGAGGGGCCAGGTCCCGCGCGGGACGACGGATAGAATGAGGTGCCCGTGTTCACGGGTCTTCTCCCGCATCCGACCATTGGAGCCACCATGGCCGAACAGTCCCGCCTCGACAAGGTCATCGCCCTCGCCCGCCACCGCGGGTTCGTGTTCCAAGCGGGTGAGATCTACGGCGGTTCTCGATCGGCCTGGGACTACGGGCCCCTCGGTACGGAGCTCAAGGAGAACATCCGCCGCCAGTGGTGGCAGACCTTCGTCCGCGGCCGCGGCGACATGGTCGGCCTCGACTCCAGCATCATCCTCCCCAAGCGCGTGTGGGAGGCGTCGGGTCACGTCGCCACGTTCACCGACCCGCTGGTCGAGTGCCTGCAGTGCCACAAGCGCTTCCGCGCCGACAACCTCATCGAGGACTTCGAGGCGCGCAAGGGCCGCAAGGCCGAGAACGGTCTCGCCGACATCCCCTGCCCGAACTGCGGCACCAAGGGGCAGTACACCGAGCCGAAGGCTTTCTCCGGCCTGGTGAAGACCTATCTGGGTGTTGTCGACGACGAGTCGGGTCTGTACTTCCTGCGCCCCGAGACGGCGCAGGGCATCTTCGTGAACTTCTCGAACGTGCTGACCGCGAGCCGCAAGAAGCCGCCGTTCGGCATCGGCCAGGTCGGCAAGGCGTTCCGCAACGAGATCACCCCCGGCAACTTCATCTTCCGCACCCGCGAGTTCGAGCAGATGGAGATCGAGTTCTTCACGCCCCCGGCCGAGGCGCAGGAGTGGTTCGAGCACTGGGTCGAGGCCTGCTGGAACTGGTTCATCGACCTGGGCATCGACCCGGAGAACATGCGTCAGTTCGACGTTCCGGAAGACGACCGCGCGCACTACTCGGCGGGCACGATCGACGTCGAGTACAAGTTCGGGTTCGCGGGCAAGGAGTGGGGCGAGCTCATGGGCGTCGCCAACCGCACCGACTACGACCTCTCCAGCCACAGCGAGGCGTCGGGCCAGAGCCTGACGTACTTCGACCAGGCCACGGGCGAGCGCTACACCCCGTACGTGATCGAGCCGTCGTTCGGTCTCACCCGCGCCATGATGGCGTTCCTCGTCGACGCGTACCGCGAGGAGCAGGTGCCCAACGCCAAGGGCGGCACCGACGTGCGCACGGTGCTCAAGCTCGACCCGCGCCTCGCCCCGGTCAAGGCCGCAGTGCTGCCGCTGTCGCGCAACGAGAAGCTGTCGCCGCTCGCCCGCGAGGTCGCCGACACGCTCCGCAGCTCCTGGGCCGTCGACTTCGACGACGCGGGTGCGATCGGTCGCCGCTACCGTCGCCAGGACGAGATCGGCACCCCGTTCTGCGTCACGGTCGACTTCGACTCGCTCGACGACCGCGCCGTCACGGTGCGCGACCGCGACACCATGGCGCAGGAGCGCGTCTCGATCGACGAGCTGCACGCGTACCTCGCGGAGCGTCTGCGCGGCGCCTGAGGTTCCCGCGATCAAGACCCCGTCGGCCCGAGTGGCCGGCGGGGTCTTTCATGCGCTCCCGGCGACCGCCCGCGCATACCGCTCGGAGAGCAGCTGCAGCCGCGGGAGCAGCTCGGGCGGGCTCTCGACCGTGAAGTCCATCATCAGCATCCCGATGTAGGCGGCGACGGTGTCGAGGCTGTCCGCACCCGTGACGAGGATGCAGTGCTCGTCGTCGACCGGTTCGACCACGCCGACCGCGGCATGGATCCGGTCGAGCACGGCCTCGGCGGGTGCGTCGATCCGCAGTCGGGCGTGCACCTTCCAGCCGCTCACCGCGATGGTCCGCATCGCGAACGCCGTGTAGTCGCCGCCGGGGAGCGGCTGCGGATCGAAGCGCCGATGGGTCGGCATCCGCAGGTCCATCCAGTCGACGCGGTAGGTTCCCCACTCGTCTGTCTGCGGATCGCGGGCCACGAGGTACCACCGGCGCACCCAGGTGAGCAGCCGGTACGGCTCGACCAGCGCGGGCGCGCCCTCGTAGTCGAAGCGCAGCCATTCCCCGTTGCGGATCGCGCTCGCGATGGCCTGCAGCGACGCGGCGTCGACCTCGGGGTCCGGGGCATCCGTGTCGTTGTTCTCCGGTGCGCGGTCGACGCTCG
>NZ_JBLVOH010000113.1:0-4920 GCF_053543675.1 Microbacterium umsixpiens | reverse complement strand
CGCAGGGCGTCGACCGTGGGGCGCAGGTGCGACGGCAGCACCTGTTCCAGCTTGGCGAGGGCCCTGCTGCCCGACTCGGCGATGCCCGTGATCCCGGCCGCCGCGCGGAGACCGACGGTGACGGCCACCGCCTCCTCGTCGTCGAGCAGCAGGGGCGGCAGCTTTCCTCCTGCACCGAGCCGGTAGCCGCCGACGGACCCTCGCGTGGCGTCGACGGGATAGCCGAGGTCGCGCAGCCGCTCGATGTCGTGTCGCACGGTACGCGCCGAGACGCCGAGACGCGACGCGAGGTCGCTTCCGGAGCGCTCCGGACCGGTCTGCAAGAGGGCCAGCAACGCGAGCAGACGAGCGGTCGGGTCGGCCATCGGAACTCCTCGAAAGTGATCTGTTTATTAGGAACGAATCCAACCTAATGCCCTTCTACCTTCGAGATATGGAAAACACGACGCTCGCCTTCCGCCCCTTCACCGTCTCGGTCTCCGCCACCGAGGTCGCCGATCTCCAGGATCGCCTCGCCCGCACCCGTCTTCCGCAGCCGTCGCCGACGGACGACTGGGATGCCGGCACCCCCAACTCCTACCTGCGCGAGGCCGTCGCCGCCTGGCGAGACTTCGACTGGGCCGCGGCCCAGGAGCGGATCAACGCGGTCCCGCACTTCACCACCGAGATCGACGGCCAGACCATCCACTTCCTCCACGTGCGCTCGGCTCACGAGGGTGCGACGCCGCTGCTCCTCGCGCACACCTACCCCGGTTCGTCGGTCGACTACCTCGACCTGATCGACCGGCTCGTTGACCCGGTGGCTCACGGCGGTCGAGCCGAAGACGCCTTCGACGTCGTGATCCCGGATGCTCCGGGCTACGGCTTCTCGCAGCCTCTGGCCGCGGCGGGCTGGACGGTCGGTCGGGTCGCCGCGGCGTACGACCGCCTCATGCGCGGGCTCGGATACGACAGCTACGGCATCCACGGCTCCGACAACGGCGCGATGGTGGCCCGTGAGCTGGGGCTGCTCGAGCCCGCAGGCTTCCTCGGACTCCACGTGCTGCAGCTGTTCTCCTTCCCCTCGGGCGACCCGGCGGAGTTCGAGAAGCTGGAGCCTGCGGACTACGCCGGCCTCGAGCACATGCAGTGGTTCCAGTCCGTCGGCGGCTACAACACGATGAACGCCTCGCGCCCGCAGACGGTGTCGGTGGGACTCAGCGACTCCCCGGTCGGGCTGCTCGCCTACAGCGAGCTGTTCAACTCGTTCGGCAACGGCACCTCGCTCGTGCCGCTCGAGAAGATCCTGCTCGAGGTCAGCGTGAACTGGTTCGCGAACGCGGCCTCGGGCATGAGCCGCAGCTACCTGGAGAACGCCAGGGCGGATGCCGCGGCAGAGGGCGCCGAGCCGCGGATCAATGCCGCACGGACCGGGGTCGCCGTGTTCGCGGACGACTTCCAGACGATCCGGGTCTTCGCCGAGCGCGACAACACGAACATCGTGCACTGGAGCCGCTTCGACGAGGGCGGACACTTCGCCGCCCTGGAGCGTCCGGACCTGCTGGCCGACGACATCCGCGCATTCTTCTCAGCGCAGGCCTGATCCCGCACACTGCAGACCCGTCCGTGCCGCTGCCGCACGGGCGGGTCTCGCGTGTCAACCGGTGACGGTGAGCTGCACCTCGGGGGTGCCGCCGGCTTCGACCCACGCCAGCGAGCGTTCGAGGATGCCGCGGAGCACGTCGAGGTCGACCTGCTCCAGGTCCTTGATGTACAGGCATCCGACGCCGGTCGTATGCGGGCCGAGCTCGGCGAGAGCCTCGGAGTGGGCACCGACGCCGTCGAAGAGGTAGATCGTGGTCGCGGCCTTGCGGGGTGCGAAGCCGAGCAGTCCGCTGTCGCCCTCGGTGCCGGTCGGGTAGCGGTAGTGGCACGAACCGAAGCCGATGATCGTGCCCCAGGTCTCCGGTTCGCGTCCGGTGATCTCCTGCATGAGTGCGGTCAGCGTCTCGGCGTCCCGGCGTCGGACGGCGGGGGAGGAGCGGGCGATGAGTCCCGCGACATCATCCCCCGTGGGCTTCACTTCGGAGCCTTCGCCGCAGCCTTCATGGCCTTCTTGTGCTCGCGCACCTTCGTGAGCGACTCGGGAGAGACGATGTCGGCGACGCTGCGATACGAGCCGTCTTCGCCGTAGGGAGCGGATGCCTCGCGCCAGCCCTCGCCCGTGAAGCCGTACTGCTTGCCCAGCAGAGCCAGGAAGATCTTCGCCTTCTGTTCGCCGAATCCGGGAAGGGCTTTCAGGCGCTTCAGCACCTCGGGGCCGTCCGGGTCGCCCTCGGTCCAGAGGGCAGCGGCGTCGCCGTCCCAGTCATCGACGAGCGTCTGGCACAGCGTCTGCACGCGCGTCGCCATCGACCCGGGGAAGCGGTGCACGGCCGGGGTCTGCCGGAAAGCCTCGAGGAACTCGTCGGGAGCCATGTGCGCGATGGTCGCGGCATCCGCCGCTCCGGTGCGCTGCTCGATCTTGAGCGGACCGGCGAACGCGGTCTCCATGGGGACCTGCTGATCCAGCAGCATCCCCACCAGCAGGGCGAGCGGATTGTCGGTCAGCAGCTCGTCGGCGGCGGTGTCTCCGGTGATGTGAAGGGCCATGCCTCCAGTGTCGCACCCTGCGGTCGAGGCACGCATCGATCGGCTGATCGCGCGTGCTTCGGCCATTCGGGCGCGAAACGGCCGAGGGAACTGCAGAAGGCCGCGGAAAGCGCGAGCGACTCAGGCGGTGGCTGCGTCGTCCGCGGCAGACGCGTCGGCCTCGGGCGCGATGCCGTACAGGGCGGCGAGCGCCGCGGTGAACTCGTCGGCGCGGCCGGCGGCGGCGAGCTCGTGAGCGCGCACGGTCGGCGTGTGCAGGAGCACGCCCGAGAGGTGACGCAGAGCCTGTTCCACCTTGCCGTCCTCATCGCCGCGCGCACGGGCACGGTCGATCTCGCGCTCGAGCAGCTCGAAGATGTGCGAGCGGAGTGCGACGACCGACGGGGTCACGCTCTGGCGGGAGCCGACCACATGGAAGGTCTCCGCGGCCTCACGGACGACGCTGCGTGCGGCATCCGTCGCCTGCAGCTCTTCGAGCGGCGCGTGCAGACGGATGGTCTCGAGGTCGAGCAGGGCGACACCCTCGAGGGCCGCGACGGCGGGGTCGACGTTGCGCGGCATGCCGAGGTCGACCACGAGCCGACTGTGGGCGCCGACCGGGCAGCCCGCGACGACGGCGGCGACCGGGAGCTGCAGGTGCTCCGGGCCGAGAACGGGCTCCGTCGCCGTGGTGCAGGTGATCAGCAGGCTCGAGTGCGCGGCGGTGCGGGCGTACTCGTCGGCGGCGACCGGACGGATGCCGTGCTTCGCGGCGAACACCGCGGCGCGGCCGGAGGGGGAGTACACCGAGATGTCGACGGCGCCGCGCTCGCGGAGCGTGGCGAGGGTGACCGCCGCGTAGGCGCCGGTGCCGACCAGCAGCACCCGCTCGGCGGACCAATCCGCGATGCGGCTGTCGGCCAGCTCGAGAGCGAGGCGCACGAGCGAGCGGCCGGCGCGGCCGAGCGCGGTGACGTTCTTGACCTTGCGCTGCGCCTGGCTGGCGCGCTGGAAGAGGCGCTCGAGCTCGGGCGAGGTGGTGCCGTCCTTGCGAGCGGACTTCAGAGCGCGGCGCACCTGACCGGCGATCTCGCCCTCGCCCGAGACGACGGATTCGAGGCCGGAGGCGACGGAGAAGAGATGCTCGGCCACGCGGCGGCCCGAGTGCACCGTGTAGGCGCCGTCGAGTTCGGTGGCGGGGATGCCGGTGGCGGACTCGACCGCCTCGATGACCGCTTCGACGCCGATGGCACCGGCCGCGGTGAGCGGTTCGTCCATTTCCACGTACGCCTCGAACCGGTTGCACGTCGCGAGGACAACGGCACCCTGCACACACGGCGTCATGCCCACGATGGTGGGAGCGACGTCGTCGGGGGTGCGGCTCAGGCGTTCGAGCAGTTCGAAGGAGGCGGTCTTGTGACTCGCCGTGACACACAGCAGCACAGATCGATAGTACCGGAGAGCGTGGCGACCGGGATTCGACCGGGCGAACTCGGCGGCCGCATAAGGGCGGAATGGGAGGATGGGGGCATGGCCCTCTCCGACGCTCCGCTCCTGCGCGCCCTCGCAGGCGACCGCCCCGCCCATGCTCCGGTGTGGTTCATGCGGCAGGCCGGCAGGTCGCTCCCCGAGTACCGCGACCTGCGCGTCGGGACCCGGATGCTCGACGCCTGCCTCACGCCCGACCTCGCCGCTGAGATCACGCTGCAGCCGGTACGCCGCCACGGGGTGGATGCGGCCGTCTTCTTCAGTGACATCGTCATCCCGCTGCGCCTCGCCGGGGTCGACGTCGAGATCGAGCCGGGGCGTGGGCCGGTGTTCGCGAACCCGGTGCGCACCGCATCCGACGTCGATCGCATCACGGCCATCGACCCCGACGGCCTCGACGGCACGGCGATCGCCGAGGCCGTGCGCCTCGTCACGGCCGAGCTCGGCGACACCCCGCTGATCGGTTTCGCGGGTGCCCCCTTCACTCTCGCGGCCTACCTCGTCGAGGGCGGCCCCTCCAAGGAGCACCTGCGTGCACGGGGCATGATGCACTCCGACCCCGACTCGTGGAACCGTCTCGCCGGCTGGCTCGCGAAGGTCTCGCGCCGCTTCCTCGAGACCCAGCGCGATGCCGGGGCATCCGTCGTGCAGCTCTTCGACAGCTGGGCCGGCTCGCTGAGCACCGCGGACTACCGCGCCTTCGTCGCCCCGCACTCCCGCGCGGCACTCGAGGGCATCGGCCTGCCGACCATCCACTTCGGTGTCGGCACGGGGCCGTTCCTCGCCGACATGCGCCTCGACGGCATCGCCGACGGTGTCGGC
>NZ_JBLVOH010000112.1:5005-9872 GCF_053543675.1 Microbacterium umsixpiens | reverse complement strand
ATTCGCGGATGCCGCCGGGCTCGAGGTACATGTTCACTCCGGCGATCTCGTCGGAGATGTGGAAATCCTGCTTGGTGAGCTCCCGCGCCCACCCGCCGCGCTGCACCCGGCGGGGTGAGATGTTGAACGAGGACCAGAAGAACGGCTGCGTGCTGATGTCCGTCGCCGGCGCGTGCATCTGGTTCGGGAACTGCGACTCGATGACCTCGTTCTGCGGCCCGGTCATCGTGTTGCTCTGCGGGCGGTCGGCGATGTTCACCTCCCCCTCCTGGGGCAGATCAGGGTTACCCAACGAGGGGACCTCGTGACCGAGAGGGGTGTTTTCTGAAGTGTCCATGGTGCTCCTCTTCTGGCTTTTCCGGACGTTGACATGGAGCCTCCCGTACGAAGCACGATCTCGGAACAGATAGGTGACGGAAGCGCTCTCGACTCTCGTCGCATGACCGCGCAGGAGCTGAGCGATTGCATGGATCGCGACCCCTCAGGAGGTTTCATGCCGTCATCCGCTCATGCTCTCGCTCACCGCTATCCCCTACTGGAGACGGTTCCGGCTTCAACTGCCCTGGCTCTCGTCTCGGGGCTGCTCAACGCTTGGACTTTCGGTCAGGTAGGCACATTCGCAACCGTTCAGTCGGGGAACCTTCTCTCCATCGGCTACTTCCTTGCTGACGGGAACCTATCGCGGGTGATTCTCGCCGCGACAAGCGTCGTAGTGTTCGCGTGCGGCGCCTTCGCGTGCAGCATCTACGTACTTTGGCGGCAACGGCTGAATCGGACCTATTCGGCTGAGATCCTCCTCTTCGAGCTCGCCATCATCACCGTTCTTGCGATCCTCGTGGCGACCGTGGACGTCAGCCCGTGGGCGGTCGCCTGGACGGTGAGTTTCGTTGCAGGCGTCCAAGGCAACGCATTCCACCGCGAGGACGGGATGCTATACGGGAACATTGCAGTCACCTCCGTCGTGCAGATGGCGGCGAGCCTGGTGGGACGCGCGGCAGGAGCCCGCATCTTCGATGACGGACAACCTCATATGCGTCCAGCCGGCGCATATCTCGTCGTTCTTGTTGCGTTTCTTCTTGGCGGCGGCGCAGGATTCAGCGTCGATCAGGTCATCTCAGGCGCATCACTCGGCGCGGCCGCGACGGTGATCCTTGTGCTTCTCATCTGCGCCGCCAGGACTCGTGGTCCCGTCGATCCCTCCCAGAACAACCCGACCCCATAGCTGGTCTTGCCCGGGGAGGCGCGAGAACATCGCCGTCTCCGTCTGCGTTTACTTGGTCGTGTCAGGAGTCGGGACACTTCCTCACCCGTGTCAGGCCGAGCAGTAGCTGAGCCCATGACTTCCGCGTAGCGAACTCAGGTCGGGCCGAAGACGATGCGCCCGCCGAAGAGCGTGGCGATGTTACGGGTCTTATAGATCTCCTCAGCTGGCGCACTGAAAGGGTTCCGATCTGCAATCGCAATGTCGGCTCGCGCTCCTTGCTCCAGGACGCCGGAACCGCCCACACCCAGTAGGTGGTGTGATCCTTGCGTGTAGGCCTGCAGCGCAATATCCAAGGGTAGGGCTTCTTCTGGATTCAGCGGCAGCGCGTCGCTGTCGCGCAAGCAACGAGTAGCCGCGACGTGAATCGCTTGCCACGGATCGAAGCTTGAGACGGGCCAATCCGACCCCATGGCTAACGCAACCCCTGACCGGTACATCGACCCGAATGGGTACTGCCAGGCAGCTCGGCGAGGACCAAGCGCGGGCGCCGTGAGGTCAAGCATCTGCGTCTCGTTACACGCCCACAGAGCTTGAGCGTTCGCTGTCACCCCGAGCTCGAAGAAGCGCGGAATATCTTCAGGCCGCACAACTTGGACGTGAGCGATGTGATGTCTCAACTCGCTCGTTCCGCGGGGTCCCTGATCGACTGCGTCAAGGGCGTCGGTGACTGCGCGATCCCCGATGGCGTGGAAATGGAGAGCGAAACCTTCGTCGATGAGCGCACGAACAAGGGCGTGAAGCACCTCTGCAGTGAAATGGGACACCCCGCGGTTCGTACCGCACCGGCATCCATCCACGAGATACGGATCGTGTAGCGCCGCCGTCCCATTTTCTGCAACGCCGTCCAACATGATCTTGGCAGTGGAGGTTTCGAATCCGACGAGCCGGTTCTCGGCTCGACGGCCTAGATTCCACACGTGCCGAAGAATCAGTTGCGGACAGACCCCCAATGCTCGATTCCCGCATCGTCGTGGTCCAACCTGGCCTGAGCATCTCAAGACTGCGAGCGAAGCTCGAATCCGGGGATCAAAGTGCTGGTCAAGTCCGCGAGTACCTCACGTTCCTCCACAATGCCGTCGGAGGACTAAGCCGTCTCGCGGTCGTCTGCTCGGCGTAGCCGCCACGCAAGCTGAGTCATGCTGTCCAGGACTGGCTCGGAGCAGCGGTAGGTCTAGCGACAGCCCGCTCCGATGCCAACAGAACCACCATGAAGAACGGGGGTTGGCAATTACTACTGGACGTGGGTCGGGAACTCAACACCAAGAACGTTGGCGATACCCGCCCTGTCGAGAGGGATCTCTCGTAGTTGCGCTCCCTGCAGGAAGGTCCAGGCTACTCGCTGGACTCGCGCCAGCCCACCACACGGTGCATACGCCTTCCCCGGTTGAGGTGTTTCAGAAACGACCGTTTCTGCGACATGCAGCGAATCCGCGGACAGGACATGAATCTGGCGGGATTTTTGTCGCACAACCCGTCTCGCATTCAACGGTGCAATAGCTGACGCGCGCCACGAGTTTCGCTACAGTTCCGTCATGGGCCAGGTCTTTGGCTATGCAAGGGTCTCAACGAGCGAGCAAAACTCGCAGATGCAGTTTGATGCATTGCTCGAAGCGGGCTGCGACCGGATTCTCACGGAGAAGGCGTCCGCAAGTGGAGAGCGCCCGGAGCTCGCCCACCTCTTTGACCTTCTCCGACCTGGCGACACGGTCGTCGTCTGGAGGCTGGACCGGTTGGGACGCTCTGTCCATGACCTCATTGAGCTAATTGACGGCCTGCACTCCAAGGGTGTCACTCTGAAGTCGCTGCGGGAGACCATCGACACCAGTTCCGCTGGCGGCCGCCTTGTCGTTCATGTCTTCGCTGCCCTCGCCGAGTTCGAGCGCGATCTCATCCGCGAGCGCACTGTCGCCGGTTTAGCGTCTGCACGAGCTCGCGGACGACTTGGCGGACGTCGACCGGCGCTTTCCGCCGACCAAGCCCGGGTTGCGCGCTCTGCGTACAACACTGGACAGACGTCGGTTAACGACATCGCTGCGGCGCTCGGCGTCAACAGATTCACCATCTACCGCGAACTCAAGCGTCCCGAACGGCCGTGAGCAAGCGCGGTCCGATTAGAACGTTCGAATACGGACTGTCGCCAACCGACGCGCCGCCCGCCTTCCTCTGCGCTCCCCCAATCCCCAGCTCCACGGCGCACATCCACGTAGTGTGCTTGCGGTTCTGCCGCGATGCTCGCGCCGGGATCCTGATCGACGGCCGAGGGCTCTTCCCATAACCCTCTTCCATAACCCATGGAAGAAAATCCTGAACCTCGGTACTCTGCATCCGTGGGCGAGGTTTTCGGCTACATTCGGGTGTCACCCGGCTCCTTGAGCATGCGGCTCCAGTTCGACGAGTTGCGTGCCATTAGCCGCGACCATATGCCCTACTTCGAATCGGTCTCGCGAACGGGCCCTCGCCCCGCATTCAGAGAAATGCTGGGACGGCTTCAGGCAGGGGACGTCGTGCTGGTTGTACGACTTCACGCGCTCGGTCGATCAACCCATGAGCTCATCGATACCGTCGAAACGCTCGCCCGAAGGGACGTCATCATCCGATCCCTCCACGAGGACCTCGACACCGGCACTGAGAGCGGAAGAGCCTTCCTTCGAGATATTTCCAGGCTCAGAGAGTTCGAGCGAGATCTCGTGCACGACACCGCAGCATCAGGACTGGTGGCCGCTCGAAAGGCAGGACGAGTAGGCGGCCGGCCCCGCAAGATCACCGCCGACCAAGAGCGGATGGCCATCCTGATGCGGGCGGGCGGCGACCTGAGTGTGACCCAGATTGCAACGGCACTCGGCCTAGGGCGGTCGACTGTTTACCGGGCAATCAATCGCGCCCGGATGTGATCATCGGCCACAACTGCAGCCCGAGGCCCTCCTCGAGCTTCGCGATTGTGTACATGTCGGGCCAGACTTCACCATCCAAGATCGCATGAAGGGTCTGGTGGTTCAACCCGCAAGCCGCGGCGGCGGCACGAACGCTTTGCCTCTCGCCGAGAGCCTTCCTCAGAGAACGTGCGAATGAGGCCGCGACTCGCCCAGCCGAATCGGATGTCCTTCCCGTGGGCCAGGGGGACACAAGATCGGCTGGACGAGGCCGCGGCTGCATAGGCATACCTGATCCAGCGGCACATCCTCGAACTCCGTCTCAACAAGAGGCTCGGTGTCTCGGATTGCTGACCGTTGTCCACGTCTCGTGTGCCTATCGCAGGTTTCGCGAGCGCCTACAACGTGTGCCGCGTCGACCAACCTGGCGCGAAACTGCCGTAGTTGGCTCAAGACCCGCCTGAAGTCAGAACATCGGCGATACCGCCGATGCGTCTTAGAAGTTGGCACAGTCTTAGAGCCCCGGAATATCAAGGAATGACCGACCGCAGTGTGTCGCGCGAGATGGGACTTGCTCAGAGCCACGGGCGTCAAACGCAGGCCGCAGAGCCGCGTCGTAACCAGGACGTGCTGGACAGTCCGGACCGCCGTAGCGACCCGGATTGTGCAGGCTCACCGGGCGCGGGGCTCGGTGATATTCGCCGGGCAGATCGGAGAGCTGCCCGGCGTCCCC
>NZ_JBLVOH010000112.1:0-4985 GCF_053543675.1 Microbacterium umsixpiens | reverse complement strand
GCGTCCGCTTGCGCGTCCAGCGATGCGAAAGACTCGCGGTGCGTCTCCGGCGCCCAGAACGCACAACCCACCCCGCCAGCGATGAAGATTGCCACGCAGGCAAACAGGGCGACGTTGATACCGGCGCCTGCGATCACGACGGGAGGGAGGAAAGTGCTCGCTGCCGACCCGATGCGGCTGCCGGCGGTCACGATGCCCGGCCCCGATGCGCGCACCTCGGTAGTGAAGAGTTCGGGCGGGTAGGTGAACTCCAAGTTCGCGATCTATCAAAGCGGTATCCACTACGGGTACTGGAATAAGGGCGCGGCCCGCTCTTTGGCGAAGCTACTCGACAGCGGACGGATGCTCTCCGCCTACGCGATCTCCGCTCACCCGCCCAAGTTAGTCGCCGCGGAGCCGCCTATCCTCGCGCACCTGATAGGCGGAATGCGACCTTAGGCCAGCCCTCCTATGGCGTACGTGCGGACGAGGACGTGTCGGTCAGGTCGAAGCGCGGGCGACAACCGCAACGGGCGCGGCTAGCTGAGCCGGCGGCGGTGCAGGCAGGGAAAGCACATCCGCGAGTTCCGCTGCCACGGACGCCGCCTCGCTTGCAAGGTCAAAGTGGATGCTCGTCAGCGCGGGTGCTACGAGCGTGGCGAGTGCCGAATCGTCTACTCCGATGACCTTGACCTGCTCCGGTACCGACAACCCACACTGCGCAGCTGCGGTCGCAACGGCCACTGCGCTCGGATCGCTGAACGCGACCACACCGAGGGGATGCCTTTCCCTGATCCACCCCGGCAGGAGCTCGCCTAGCTCGTTTACCCCTTCGGACAGGACGACGTCGCCAGCGAGGTTGAGACCCCTTTCAGCGCAGATCCGTCGGAACGCTCCGCGGCGCGCTTCGACAAACGGCAGGTCGCGATCTTCAGTCGCCGCAACGAACGCGAGTGAGGCGCTGCCGCGCTCGAGCAGGTGGTCCACCTGCGCTTGCACGATGTCGGACTGATGAATATGGGTGGTGTGTGGGTGCGATGTCGAGTCGAGGAGCCAGGCCCGGACTTCGGGGATGCCTGCGGTCTTGACGGCCGCGGTATCTGACGGGCTCAGCGGCTCGAAGGTGACGACGGCTGCCGCGGTGACCATGCCCAGCAGTTCTCGTAGGCGACCTTTCCAATCGGGACCCTCGTAGCGCAGGCACACCAACCCGATGTCCGCCGTTCGACGTCCGACCTCACTGAGGACGCGGCCGAGTTCACCCGTGGTGCTCCAGTCAGGGAGCAACAAGAGCACCACTTCACCGCGCCCGATGCGGAGAGCGCGGGCAGCTGGCGAACCCTGATAGCCCAGACTCTCTGCCGTGGACAGGACCAGCTGGCGCGTCGCATCACTCATACGCGCTCCCGGCCGGTCGTTGAGCGCGTAGCTCACGGTTGCTCTAGACACGTCCGCCGCTCGCGCGATGTCTGAGATCGTCACCCGCTTCATGTTCCACCCATCTAGTTGACACGATTAATCATAGGGCTTACAGTTCTGGTTGACACGATTAACCAGTCACGAAAGCTTCGTCGTGTCCGCCCCGACTCCCGAGCACCGAAGAGGACGAAGATGCCCTTGGACCCGAAGATCGCCGAGCTCTTGTCGACGATCCCCACACCTGAAGTGATCTCCGATCCGCTCGAACACCGCGCCACGGAGCGGATGATCATGAACACCCTCGCCGCGCAGCTAGCCGAGCCCTACCCGTCCGACGTGCACCGCACCTCTGTGACCATCCCCGTCATCGACGGCGAGATGGAGCTCCTGATCTACGTGCCGCCGACGGCGGGCCCCCATCCGGGCTTCATCAGCTTCTTCGGCGGCGGCTTCCGCGGCGGCTCCGTGCACTACGACTACGTCGACGGAACGTGCCGAGAGCGCTGCCTCGGCGCGAACGTCGTCGTGGTGTCCGTCGGCTACCGCCTCGCCCCAGAGCGCAAGTTCCCTTCCGCTGTCAGGGACGGCTATGCGGCTCTGGAATGGGTGGCGAACAACGCTTCGCGGCTCGAGATTCAGCCAGACGCGCTCATCATCGGAGGCCAGTCATCGGGCGGCAACATCGCGGCCGCTGTCGCGATGTGGGCGCGCGATCAGCACGGCCCCGCGCTCGCTCTCCAGGTGCTGGAAGTTCCCGCTCTCGACCTCACCGGCCAGACGAACCTCGCCGAGTACGGCACAGGATTCGTCTTCGAGACCGCTGAGTTCGAGCAGATCCAGCTCGACCTCTTCGCCGATCCCGACGACGCACACAGCCCTTACGCATCTCCCATCCTCGCCACTGACCTTCGCGACTTGCCACCTGCCCTCATCCTCGCGGCCGAGTACGACCTCCTCCGCGGCGGGGCTGACATGTACGCGGAACGTTTGCGAGCGGCAGGGGTCGCCGTCGACTACCGCGTCGCCCCCGGCCAGATCCACGCTTCCCCCCTGATGACCTCTGCGCTCGAAGCAGCACGCACTTGGCGCGACACCGTCATCGCGGCTCTGAAAGGCGCATCGGGCACGCAGAAAGTAGCGGCTTGAACAATGCCTCACATCACCGTTGCCAACGGCACTGAGCTCTTCTACGACACGTTCGGACATCCCTCCGCGCACCCTCTGTTGCTCATCGAGGGGCTCACAGCCCAGATGATCAAATGGCGCGAAGAGTTCTGCCAGCTGCTCGTCAACGCGGGCTTCTACGTCGTGCGGTTCGACAACCGCGACGTCGGCCTCTCGCAGAAGTTTCCCTCGGTCACATACTCACTCGACGATATGGCAGAAGACACCGCCGGGCTTCTCGAGGCCTTGAATCTCACCCACGTGCATGTCGTCGGTCAGTCCATGGGAGGAATGATCTCCCAGCTTCTCGCCATCGCACGCCCCGAGCTCGTCGCATCACTCAGCCTCATCTACACGACAGCGTCATCGCGATGGCTTCTTCCACAAGCCGTCGACCGCGAGATCCTCGAAGACCATGAGGATCTGGGGCGCGAGCAGGCCATACAACTGTTCCTCGACGGGGAACTCGCCTGCAGCTCCGACGAAGACATCTACCCCCGCGACCACGCGTGGTTGCGAGAGCTGGCCGAAGCGTCCTTCGACCGCGACGCGCTAAAGAGCGGAAACGCGAGGCAGGCGTCCGCCGTGTTCAGAGCGGGGGACCGCACCGAGTCCGTGCGCCGCATCACAGCACCCACGCTTGTTCTCACCGGAGATGCCGACGCTCTTATCGACCCGCGCGCGTCGCACGAACTACATGCCCTCATTTCCACATCCCGGCTCGAAGTCGTGGCGGGCATGGGCCACGAGCTGCCCCAGAAGGCATGGCCAGTCATCGTCGAGACCATCGCTGCCAATGCGGCCCGGGCTCTGTGCGACAGCCCATCACGTCAGCATCCCTCGACAACCACCTCTAACAACCCCCGCGATCACAATTCCGTGCTCGCACCCACCACAACGGAGTGAACCATGCGCAACAAAATGCTTATCCCCGCCGCAACCGCAGCCGCGGCACTCATCTTCACAGGATGCTCCTCCGCGCCGGCGGCGTCTCCCGCACCGGACAAGCTGGAGAGCATCTTCATGTCGAACCCGCTGCCCGCCTACCCTGACTGGGCGACCTTCGACGAGTGCTTCCTTGCTCACGCCGAAGAGCTCGGACTCAAGGCGGACACCGCCGGACCAACGGCCCTCGCCGTGGACAATGCGTTCAGCGTTGACCGCATCTCGCAAGCCATCACACAGGGCTACGACGCCGTACTGATGGTTCCGGTCGAGCCTGCTCAATTCAACCCGCTGATGCAGCGAGCGAAGGACGCGGGAATCATCGTCGGCACCATCAACACGGCCGATGCAACATCGCTCCAGGACTTCACGGTCGGCACCGCGTATTCCAAGTACGGGGCTGCAGTGGCCGAGCAGATCGGCGAGATCAGCGACTCGGAGAAGCTGCTGATTGTCACCAACGGTCCCGGCGGTGCTGGCGAGGTCATCATCGAAGGCCTGAAAGAGGCCCTCCCCGCCAACGTTGAGATCATAGACACCGTCTTCGATAACGCGGACGCGTCCCAGACGGCCGATGTCGTGTCTCGAGCACTCAGCACCCACCCGGAGACGACCGTGATCTGGTCGTGGCAGGGAACGTCCGTCGCGGGGATCACGACAGCCATCAAGGAGAAGGGTGCCGAGGGTGACGTCGTAGGCGTGGTCAACGACCTCACCGACCAGGTCGTTGCCGGCATCCGCGAGGGCACGCTCTACGGGACCAGTAAGCAGGACTTCTGCGGGATGGCAGAGACCGGCATCGACAACGCCGTGGCCCTGTCAGAGGGCAAGGAGATCGAGACCAACATCGACACCGGAACCGTCTTCGTCACCGCGGAGAACCTCGACGAGTCCCTCGAGGATTCCAAATGAGCGCCCCCGCAACCGTGACGGCTCCGGCACTGCGACTTCGAGGAATCACCAAGTCCTTCGGTCACGTCGTCGCCCTCCGTGACGTAGATCTGGACGCATACCCCGGTGAAATCCTCGCCATCGTCGGAGACAACGGAGCCGGCAAGTCAAGCCTCGTCCGCACGATGAGTGGAATCCACCGTCCGGACTCCGGCGAGGTATGGGTGCGGGACCAGGAACATTCGCTCCACAGCCCCGCGGATGCGCGCGCGGCCGGCATCGCGACCGTCTTCCAGGACCTGGCTTTGGTCGAGGTCCTCGACGTTGCAACCAACATGTTCCTGGGGCAGATCCCTCGCCGCGGGCTGTTCGCTGATCGACGCCGCATGGAGACCGAGTCCCGTGAGTTCCTCGATGAGCTCAACGTCACGGTCTCATCCGTACGAACTCAGATAGGCATGCTCTCCGGTGGGCAGCGCCAGATTATCGCCATCGCACGCGCAGTCCGCACCGGCGGGCACATCGTCATCCTCGACGAGCCGACGGCTGCGCTCGGTGTCCGAGAGACGGCCCAAGCCGCCCACATC
>NZ_JBLVOH010000111.1:19638-20490 GCF_053543675.1 Microbacterium umsixpiens | reverse complement strand
GTCGACGCCACGCCGAAGAAGAAGCGTCGCAAGGGATGCCTGATCGCGCTGATCATCGTCCTCGCAATCGTCGGCGGGCTCGCGGGAGCCGGCGTCTGGGTGGCGAACACCTACGGTGACAGGATCAGCGAGGCCATGGGCTGGGGGCCGTCGAAGGACTGGGAACCAGGGCAGGCGACCGGCGAAGCACTGGTCACGATCAAGGAAGGCGACACCGGCGGGCCGGTCTCGATCGCTCTCCACGAAGCGGGCGTCACGAAGACCGAGGATGTGTTCTACGACTACTTGGTCGATGAGGGCATCAACCCGACGTTCTACCCCGGGGTGTACCGCCTGCAGCAGAAGATGACGGCCGAGGCCGCTCTCGCAGCTCTCGAGGATGAGGCCAACAAGCTCGAGAACACGGTGTCGGTCGGCGAGGGCGCGACGATCGTCTCGTCGCTGCCCGGCATGGCCGAGACTCTCGGCCTCCCGCTCGCCGACTTCGAGGCGGCCGTCAAGGACCCGTCGCAGTACGGCGTCGACGCGCGGAGCCTCGAAGGCTGGCTGTTCCCGGCCGTGTACACCTTCGACCCTGAGGTCACCCCGACGCAGGTCATCCAGCGGATGGTCGACCGCACCCGCCAAGCGCTCGATGAGGCAGGAGTGCCGCCCGAAGACGCGCAGCGCGTGCTGACGATCGCCTCGATCATCCAGCGTGAAGGCCGACTGGACGACTTCGCGAAGGTGTCGCGAGTCATCCAGAACCGTCTGGATATCGACATGCTGCTGCAGATGGACTCGACAGCCCAGTACGGCTATGGATCGCTGCACGAGGGTGTCGTGGCGAGCTCCAAGGAGGCGCTCGAGAGC
>NZ_JBLVOH010000111.1:17909-19618 GCF_053543675.1 Microbacterium umsixpiens | reverse complement strand
GAGTGGAACACCTATAAGCGCCAAGGACTCCCCGCGACCCCGATCTCGAGCGCGAGCGACGCTGCCATCGATGCCGCCATGCATCCGGCGGACGGTCCCTGGCTGTACTTCGTCACGATCAACCTCGAAACCGGGGAGACGCAGTTCTCCGAGACCATGTCCGAGCACGAACAGGGGATCGAGAAGTGGCGCGCGTGGTGCCGGGAAAACCCCGACGCGGGCTGCTGAGACGGTGACAGGTACCCGTCTGGCGGTCTGGGGCGACCCGATCGCGCACTCCAAGTCACCGGACCTGCACGCCGCGGCCTACCGCGTGCTGGGCATGGACTGGGAGTACGGGCGCCGTCAGGTCACCGCCGACGGATTCGCGGGGGCGCTCCGAGGACTCGACGACTCCTGGCGCGGTCTCTCGCTGACCATGCCGTTGAAGGAGGAGGCGTTTCGCGCCGCTGAGACGAGGGACGCCCACGCCGAGCTCACCGGCGCCGTCAACACCCTGCTGCTCGGGGACGCACCCGCGGGTTTCAACACCGACGTCGGAGGGATCGTCGACGCACTGGCTGAGGCCGGGGTGACCGAGGCGGGAACGGTCCGCATCCTCGGGGCCGGCGCCACGGCTGCCTCCGCGCTCGTGGCGGCGTCGGAGCTGGGTGCGACCCGGGTGTTCGTGCACGCCCGACGCCCCGAACGGGCGGAGGGGCTCGTGGCTCTCGGAGGGCGCATCGACCTCCTGGTGGAAGCCCACCCTCTCGATGGACCGACCGCGTACGCCGACCTCACGATCGCCACGCTGCCGAGTGGGACCGCACTCCCCGTCGACACCTCGACGGCCTTGGCGGCGAGCGGGGGAGCGCTCTTCGATGCCGCCTACGCGCCGTGGCCTTCGGCTCTCGCGGCGGGTTGGGGCGACGGGGCCGTGATCTCCGGACTCGGCATGCTGCTGCACCAGGCCGTTCGTCAGATCCGCGTCTTCCATCACGGGGATCCCCGCACAGAGCTGCCGAATGAGGACTCGGTCGTGGCCGCGATGCGCGCCGCGCTCTGACCCGACGCGCAGGACGAAACGCGGCGCGGCGGGGGGCCGAACCCGTGGGAGACTGGAGCAATGCTCCGCGTGCTCACGGCCGGCGAATCCCACGGCCCAGAACTCATCGCCGTCATGGAGGGTCTGCCCTCCGGCGTCCCTGTCTCCTCCGAAGCCATCCAGGCCGATCTCGCCCGCCGCAAGCTGGGCTACGGCCGTGGCTCGCGAATGAAGTTCGAGCAGGACGAGCTGACCCTCTCGGGCGGCGTCCGTCACGGCAAGAGCCTGGGTAGCCCGATCGCCCTGCGCATCGGTAACACCGAGTGGCCGAAGTGGATCGAGGTCATGAACCCCGATCCCGTCGAGCTCACCGACAAGTCCCGTGGGCGCAGCGCTCCGCTGACGCGCCCGCGCCCGGGGCATGCTGACCTCGTGGGCATGCAGAAGTACGACTTCGACGAGGCGCGTCCGATCCTCGAGCGTGCGAGTGCTCGAGAGACGGCGGCACGCGTCGCGCTCGGTGCCATCGCCCGTTCGTTCCTCGGCGAGCTCGGCATCCGTCTGGTCAGCCACACGCTCTCGATCGGTCCGGTGCAGGTTCCTCCGGGATCTGCTCTTCCGACTCCGGATGACGTGGATGCCCTGGACGCCGATCCGCTGCGTTGCTTCGACCCCGCGACCTCGG
>NZ_JBLVOH010000111.1:16396-17889 GCF_053543675.1 Microbacterium umsixpiens | reverse complement strand
GTCGACGATGCGAAGAAGGACGGCGACACGCTCGGCGGCATCGTCGAGGTGCTGGCGTACGGCCTCCCGCCCGGGCTCGGCTCGCACGTGCACTGGGACCGGCGCCTGGACGCCCGTCTCGCCCAGGCACTGATGAGCATCCAGGCGATCAAGGGCGTCGAGGTGGGCGACGGATTCGAGACCACGCGCCGTCGTGGCTCGGCGGCGCACGACGAGCTGTTCGCGACCGCTGACGGCATCACGCGCGGCTCTGACCGCGCCGGCGGCACCGAGGGCGGTATGTCCACGGGAACCGTCCTGCGCGTGCGTGCCGGCATGAAGCCGATCGCCACGGTGCCGCACGCGCTGCGCACCATCGACATCGCGACCGGCGACGACGCGACCGCCCACCACCAGCGCTCCGACGTGTGCGCGGTTCCCGCTGCGGGTGTGGTCGCCGAGGCCATGGTCGCGGTCGAGCTGGCGAACGCCGTGCTCGAGAAGTTCGGCGGCGACAGCATCCGTGAGACGCGGCGCAACCTCGACGGGTACCTCGACGGCATCCCCGCGGAGCTGCGCACGACACCCGCGTCCGAGGCGGCGCTCATCGCGCATGACGAGCGAGGCTGACCCGCTGACGCTGGTGCTGGTCGGCCCGATGGCCGCCGGCAAGACCAGCGTCGGTCGACGCGTCGCGCGTCGACTGGGAGTCGCCTTCGTCGACACCGACAAGCGCATCGTCGCGACGCACGGCCCGATCCCTGCCATCTTCGCCGAGCACGGAGAGGCGCACTTCCGCGACCTCGAGCGGGCAGCGGTGGCGGAGGCGCTCTCCGAGGGCGGCGTGATCTCCCTCGGAGGCGGCGCGGTGACGCAGGCCGACACGCGCGATCTGCTCAAGGATCAACCCGTCGTCTTCCTGACGGTGAGCGTCGAGGCGGTGGCCGATCGGCTGCGCGGCAGCAATCGCCCCCTTCTGGCGGGCGAGGAGGATCCGGTCGAGCGCTGGAAGAAGATCTTCGAGGAACGCCGGAGGTGGTACGCCGAGGTCGCCTCGACGACCTTCGACACCTCACGTCGTCCGATGCAGAGGATCGCGGACGACATCGTGACATGGAGGAGAGAGCAGCGATGAGCACGACGACCATCAGTGTCACCGGAAACGATGCCTACGACATCACGATCGGGCGGGGGATCCTGGAGCAGGTCTCCGCTGCCCTCGCGCCGGGTGTGCGCAAGATCCTGGTCGTGCACCCGCCGACGCTCGCGGCGCGCGCGGCCGAGCTGCGCGACCGTCTGCTCGCCGACACCGCCGAGGGGCCGCGCGAAGTGCTTCTCGCCGAGATCCCGGACGCGGAGCAGGGCAAGCGCATCGAAGTGGCCGCATTCTGCTGGCAGGTGATGGGGCAGGCGGACTTCACCCGCAGCGACGCCGTCGTCGGCTACGGCGGGGGAGCGGTGACCGATCTCGCCGGTTTCGTCGCGGCGACCTGGCTGCGCGGTGTGCAGCTGGT
>NZ_JBLVOH010000111.1:9620-16376 GCF_053543675.1 Microbacterium umsixpiens | reverse complement strand
AGGTACCCACCACCGTGCTCGGACTGGTCGACGCCGCGGTCGGCGGAAAGACGGGCGTCAACACCGCCGAGGGCAAGAACCTCGTCGGCGCGTTCTGGGCGCCCAGCGCCGTGATCGGCGACCTCGACGAGCTCGCCAGTCTCAGCCCGAACGAGGCGACGGCAGGGTTCGCCGAGGTGGTCAAGGCCGGGTTCATCTGGGCACCGGAGATCCTCGACATCATCGAGGCCGATCCCGTTCGCGCGGTGGACACGACCACCGACGAGTTCCGTCGTGCGATCGAACTGGCGATCGCCATGAAGGCCGAGGTGGTCTCCGACGACTTCCGCGAAGCGGGGCTCCGCGAGATCCTCAACTACGGACACACCCTCGGGCACGCGATCGAGCACGCCGAGCGGTATCGCTGGCGGCATGGCGCGGCGGTCTCAGTGGGGATGCTGTACGCCGCGGAACTCTCACGCCTTGCCGGCCGGCTCTCGGATACCGCGGCTGAGCGCCACCGCACCATCCTGGAGTCGCTGGGTCTTCCCACCTCTTACCGGGCGGGCGCGTGGCCGCAGCTGCTCGCCACGATGCAGCGCGACAAGAAGAGTCGCGGCGGGATGCTGCGGTTCATCCTGCTCGACGACATCGCCAAGCCCACCGTGCTGCAGGCCCCGGACGAGTCGCTGATGTTCGCCGCCTACCAGGAGGTGGGTGCGTGAGCCGCCGCATTCTCCTCGTCAACGGCCCGAATTTGAACCTGCTGGGCACGCGCGAACCCGATGTCTACGGCACCGCCACGCTCGCCGACGTGGAGCGGATCACCGCTGCTGCCGCCGCCGAGTTCGACTTCGAGGTGCGCGCGGTGCAGAGCAACCACGAGGGCGTCCTGATCGACGCCATCCACGCCGCGCGCGAGGACTGCGCGGCCATCGTGATCAACCCCGGGGGGCTCACGCACACGTCCGTAGTGCTGCGGGACGCGCTGACCGGTGTCGCGCTGCCGTTCGCCGAGGTGCACATCTCTGATGTGTACGCGCGCGAGGAGTTCCGCCACCACTCCTACCTGCATGATGTCGCCGTGGTCCGCATCGCCGGACGCGGCGTCGACGGATATGCCGACGCCGTGCGCGAACTGGTCACGCACCTCTGATCGAAACGAGTCGCCGTCCACCGCGATGGCCATCAGCTGAGCGCCGAAACGGATGACGTCCACGGGGCGTGCGAGGCGGTGCTGCGGGCCTACGTTCTCGTGGGATGGGCTGCTCCACGGCATGGGCCGTGCGGGGGTCCGGCCGCTCATCCCTTAGACTCGACTGTCGGCCTCGTCCGAACCCGCAGACACACGAACGGAACTCGCAGCGCATGGCATCTACCGCAGACATCAAGAACGGCGTCGTCCTCAGCATCGACGGGCAGCTCTGGAGCGTCATCGAGTTCCAGCACGTCAAGCCCGGCAAGGGTGGCGCGTTCGTGCGCACGAAGCTGAAGAACGTCGTCTCCGGCAAGGTCGTCGACCGCACGTACAACGCGGGCGCGAAGATCGAGATCGAGAACGTCGACCGCCGCGACTACACGTACCTGTACACCGACGGCGACGGCTACGTCTTCATGGATCAGACCGACTTCGACCAGATCACGGTCGGCGCCGCCACTGTCGGCGACGCGAAGAACTTCCTTCTCGAGAACCAGGCCGTGACCATCGCCCTGAACAACGGCAACCCGCTGTACATCGACCTTCCGGCATCCGTGATCCTCGAGATCACCTACACCGAGCCGGGCCTGCAGGGCGACCGCTCGTCGGCCGGCACCAAGCCCGCGACGCTCGAGACCGGCTACGAGATCCAGGTGCCGCTGTTCGTCGAGACCGGCACCAAGGTCAAGGTCGACACCCGCACGGGTGACTACCTCGGCCGCGAGAAGTAAGGCGTGAGCGCCCGGACGAAGGCGCGCAAGCGCGCTCTCGACATCCTGTTCTCCGCCGATGTGCGCGGGGATGACATCGCCGTGACGTTGGCGGCCGAGGCGAAGCGTGCGGCCAGCGAGCCTGCACGTGAGGCCTCCTGGCTCTACGCCCGCGAGATCGTCGACGGCATCATCGACCAGCGCGACGAGATCGATGAGCAGATCACGACGCACAGCCGCGACTGGAAGCTCGAGCGGATGCCCGCGGTCGACCGCGCGCTGCTCCGCATCGCGGTGTGGGAGATCCTCTACAACGACGAGGTTCCGACGGCCGTGGCGATCGACGAGGCCGTGGAGCTCGCGAAGGAGTTCTCGACCGACGACTCCGGCGCGTTCGTGCACGGCGTCCTCGCGCGGGTAGCCCGCTCCGCCTGATCGTCCGCCGCGAGGCACTGTCGGTGGTGTCGGAGAGGATGGGGGCATGTCCCTCGCGTCCGATCCGTCCCGCTCGGAGGGCTCGTCATCCGCGGACTGGCGGTCGATTCTCGGTTCTCCGCGCGACGACGCAGAAACTCCACTCGCACTCGGCGTGGAACTGCGGCTGCGCGACGGCCGAGGCGCGAACCCGTGGGCGTCCCGCCCGCAGCGCACGGCGACCGCGCGCGACGTGGCGAAGCGTACCGGCGAGATCCTGCTCGGCATCCGGCCGCTCGAGAAGAGCGCGTCGACCGGCGCCTGGGTGCAGGGCACGGCATCGTGGGACGCCGTCCGCCGCTCGCCCACGCAGTACGGACGCGACCGGTCGCGGTGGTTCGCCGATCTGCTCAGCATCGCGCGCGACACTCTTCTGTCGGGCACGGCCGGCGACTGGCTGGTCGCCGACCTGATCGAGTCCGGCCTGCTCTGGGGGCATCTGCGTGCCGCGGCTGACGTCGGCATCCCCCTCGTCGCCGCCCAGAAGAGCACGACCGTCGTGCTCGCGGAGCGCGCATCGATCGGCGCCACCGTCGGACGCGAGGGCGGAGGCCTCATCGTGCACCCGGCCGTCACGATCGACGGCCGCGAGGTCGACCCGCTCGCCGTGCATCCGATCGGGCACAGTGGTCTGTACGAGGTCGCACAACGCGGCACGAATCTCCGTGTCACGCTGGCCGAGGTGGCGATCAGCCGCCCCGTGCACGCCCTGCTCGGCGCCGGCAAGGGTCTCGAGGTGCCTGCCGGTGACGAGGCGGCATTCTTCCGTGATGCCTACCCGCTGCTGGCGCGTCGCATCGATGTGCGGCCGGTCGGTCGGGTCGAGCTGCCTCCTCTTCCGGCGCCCCGTGCCGTGGTGGAGCTGTCCTTCCAACGGGGCGACACCGTCAAGTATTCGTTCGCGTGGGACTACCGCGGGTTCGGACTCGTGCCTTTCACGCCGAGTTCCGATGCGGTGCGAGACACCGTCGCCGAAGATGCGCTCAGGGATGCGCTTCAGGCCGTGTGGACGGAACGACTGGGGGAGGAGCTCGCGCCCACCGGGGCTTTCCACGACATCGCGGCCGCCGAATTCGTCACCCGAGTGGTGCCGGCGCTCGAGGCCGAGGGCGTCACCGTCACCATCACCGGCCGCAGCAAGAGCTATCACGAGCTCACGGGCGAGCCCGAGATCACGGTGACCACGGTCGAGAGCACCGATCCCGACTGGTTCGATCTCGGCGTCCTGGTGAAGATCGACGGCCGCACCATCCCGTTCGGACCCCTCTTCACCGCATTGAGCAAGGGCAAGAAGAAGCTCCTGCTCTCCGACGGCGGCTATTTCTCCCTGAATCACCGGGCGCTCGACCGCCTCCGCGAACTGATCGAGGAGGCCGGCGAACTCGAGGAGTGGGAAGCCGGCCCGCGGATCAGCCGACATCAGACCGATCTCTGGGAGGAGTTCGAGGATCTCGCCGACGAGGCTCTTCCCGCAGTGACATGGCGGGCGACGGCCGACGGGCTGCGTCGGGCGAGTTCCGTGCCGGCGGTCGCGGTGCCGCAGGGAATCACGGCCGAACTCCGCCCTTATCAGAAAGAGGGTCTGGACTGGCTCGCCTTTCTCTGGGCGCACCGTCTCGGCGGCATCCTCGCCGACGACATGGGCCTCGGCAAGACGCTGCAGCTGCTGGCGCTCATCATGCACGCGCGCGAAGCGGGGGAGCGGCGACCGTTCCTCGTCGTCGTGCCCACGTCTGTCCTCGCGACCTGGCGCGGCGAGGCCGCACGATTCGCGCCGGCGCTGCGCGTGCAGGTCAGGGCGAGCACACAGGGGCCACCGCTGGCATCCTCGCTGGGTGACATCGACCTCGTGATCACGACCTATGCCGTCGCACGGCTCGACGAAGACTCGTACGCCGGTGTCGAGTGGGCCGGACTCATCCTCGACGAAGCCCAGTTCGTGAAGAACCCCGAGACCAAGCTGCACCGCGCGGTCGCGACTTTCCCCGCCGACGTCACCTTCGCGGTCACCGGAACGCCGATGGAGAACAGCCTCAGCGAGCTGTGGGCACTGCTCAAGCTGACCGCTCCGGGCCTCTTCGCCTCTGCCCGGAAGTTCCGCGAGGACTACATCCAGCCGATCGAGCAGGGCAAGGTCCCCGAGAACGAGGAGGGCGGCGCCTATCGGCAGCGCCGACTCGAACGGCTGCGCCGCCGCATCCGCCCGCTCCTGCTGCGGCGCACGAAAGAACTCGTCGCGCCGGAGCTGCCGGCGAAACAGGAGCAGATCCTCGAGGTCGAGCTGAGTTCCTCCCACCGGGCGCTCTACGAGGTCGTCCTGCAGCGCGAGCGGCAGAAGGTGCTGGGACTGCTGGAAGACCTCGACCGCAACCGCTTCATCGTGTTCCGCTCTCTGACCCTCATGCGCATGCTCAGCCTGGCTCCCGGACTGATCGATCCCGAAGACGCGAAGATCGGCTCGCGCAAGCTCGACGTGTTACTCGAGCGCGTGATCGAGCTGCAGGCCGAGGGCCATCGGGCTCTGGTGTTCAGCCAGTTCACGTCGTTCCTCGACATGGCCGCGGCACGCCTTGATGCCGCAGGCATCCCGTATGCGCATCTGGACGGCTCGACGCGGCACCGCCAGAAGGTGGTCGACGGCTTCACGTCGGGGGAGCAGCCGGTGTTCCTCATCAGCCTGAAGGCCGGCGGATTCGGACTCACCCTGACCGAGGCCGACTACGTGTTCCTTCTCGACCCATGGTGGAACCCGGCCGCCGAGGCGCAGGCCGTGGACCGCACGCACCGCATCGGTCAGGACAACCAGGTGTTCGTCTACCGCATGATCGCCACGGGCACGATCGAGGAGAAGGTGCTCGAACTCCAGCGTCGGAAGGCGCGCCTGTTCACGGCGGTGCTGGACGACGAGGCACTGTTCGCGCAGTCCCTCTCCGCCGAAGACATCCGCGGGCTGTTCGAGGCCTGACCTGTCTCTCGCCGCGAGGTTCGAAGGAGGACGAGCGCGGGCACGTCGTTTGGACAGCTCAAGCCGGACGGGGTGGGTGGGGCGCATCTACGGGAAGTTCGGTGCGCAAGCAGTCGCAACCCGTACACAGCTAGCGTGTTACCGGTTAGCGGGGATCAAATAGAGGAGGCTTGGAGATGCACATGAGAACGAACCGGACAGTAGGAATCATCATTGCGGGAGCGTTGGCTGCAACAATGGTGACGGCTACACCGGCTCTCGCCGAGGAAGGTACGTCCTCATATGGTGAGGAGGATCAGGCAGTCGCAAGCGCTCTCGGCAACCTGGGTGAAGGTTTGCTCCAGCACCCCGTCGGCTCCCAGTCGCCAGCGCAGGACAATGCTAGTCCTGTGATGAGCGACGGCTATCTGGACGTGATCATCCCGGCCAACGCCAGAGATGGCGTTTCCATGACCGTAGGGGAGTTCTCGCTCGGGATATCTCTCCCCAATGCAGCAACCTCAGCCCCCGCCAGTACGCTAGAGAACGGCGCCGTCGCGTTTGCCTCTGGCGGTGAGAGCTCCAACGCCATCGTTCCGACGGAGGGAGGCGTACAGCTCCTCTCGGTCATCGAGAATGAACTGGCGTCCGAGTCTTACGCGTATGGCCTGTCGATTCCCGCAGGGCACAGGCTCGTGGCGACCGACGAAGGCGGGGCGCAGATCATTGACGCGCAAGGTGTGACCAAGGTGGTCTTTGAGCCGGCTTGGGCCCGCGACGCCAATGGCGAGGCAGTACCAACGCATTACATCGTCGAGGGAACGACCTTGACGCAGATCGTCAAGCATCAGGAGCTCAGCGACGTGGCGTACCCCGTCGTTGCCGATCCTCTCCCCCTGGTCGTCATCGTCGTGACGACGATTGCGATGATCGTCGTTGCCGCGGCGGTACTCGGTGTCGCTACGTGGATCGTTGTCAGCTGGTGGAACACGTGCCGGGCGATGGGGAAGTATCCCGAGCTGTCCACGAAGAATGGCTTCACTGCCAGGTGCGTACGATGACGAGCGCTGAAGGGGCGATCGGAATGCGCGGCCCGGCTTCGTCGATGGTTGGCTATTGCCTGGTCGTTCTCCATTCACTCCTCATCTCGGTCGGGATCGTGCTCGTTGGATGGATGCTATGCGCGGCCGTGGCGTTCGGCGGCGGGACGACGATCGCGATTCCATTTATCGCGACGTTTCGCGGCGCTGCCGGACGGGAATATGCTCCGGCCGTGACGATCACCGGATCCGTAGGCGCCACTGCTCTCCTGATAGTCGCATTGGCAGCGCTCATCACCTTGTTGGTCATCGGAGCGGCCCGCCTGCGATACCCCCACGGCTCCGACGCCTGAAGTGTGGCACGGCGGCCTCGCGCGGCGATGTGTCGGTGAGGCCGCCGCGGGTTCTTCG
>NZ_JBLVOH010000111.1:5029-9600 GCF_053543675.1 Microbacterium umsixpiens | reverse complement strand
CGCCTGACCGGAATACTCACGGCGAGGTCGACCGGGCCCACAGGGAGCCCTCGGTACAATCGAACGGTTCACTTTCGGGAGGAATGCAATGCGGATCACGGGACTCGGCCACGCCGGGATGTTCATCGAGACCTTGGGCGGGAACATCATCTGCGACCCGGTCCTCGGGCCTTCTTTCTACGGATCCTGGTTCCCGTTCCCCGACAACCGAGGGCTCGACTGGGAGCGTTTCGGGCGTGAGGCCGACTTCCTCTGGATCTCGCACCGCCACCGCGACCACTTCGACCCGAAGCTGCTCGAGCGCTACATCCGCAAGGACATCGAGGTGCTTCTTCCGGAGTACCCGACCGATGACCTCGAGAAGGACATCCGGGCCCTCGGCTACACGAACATCACCTACGCGCCCGCCGGTCGGGTCATCGAGCGTGGTGAGCTCAAGATGATGATCACACCGCTGCGCGCGCCCAGCGACGGTCCGATCGGTGACTCCTCCCTGAGCGTCGACGACGGTACCGGCTCGGTGCTCAACCAGAACGACTCGCACCCGCTCGACCTCGAGAAGCTGCTCGATTTCGGGAAGCCCGACGCGTACTTCACCCAGGTCTCCGGTGCGATCTGGTGGCCCATGGTCTACGACCTGCCGCTGGATGCCAAGCAGAACTTCGCTCGGCTCAAGCGCGAGGCGCAGAACAAGCGGGCCATGTACTACATCGAGAAGGTCGACGCCCCGCACGTCTTCCCGATGGCCGGCCCGCCCATGTTCCTCCGCGACGACCTGTTCGACTTCAACGGGCTCGGCAAGAACGGCGAGTCTATCTTCACGGATCAGAAGCAGTTCCTCGCGCACATGAAGGAACTCGCGCCGCAGTACGACGGCCAGCTCTTCATCCCCGGCACCGTGGTCACGGTCGATGGGGGAGCAGTCACGAGTGAGCAGACCCTCTACACCGAGGCCGAGATCGCGCACATCTTCGATGAGAAGTGGGACTACCTCGAGGAGCAGCGCGCGAGCCGACAGCAGGAGATCCGCGATGAGGAGGCCTCTCGCGCCGAGATCATCCCGCCTGCGGAGATGCTCGAAGCCCTCAAGACGTGGTGGGAGCCGCTGCTGAAGAAGTCCCGCACGATCCGGCTCGGCGTCGGTGGCTGCGTGCGCTTCCGCATCGGCGAACTCGACATGGTCGTGGACTTCCCGCGCGCGAAGGTCCGCGAGTACGCGGGCGAAGAGTGCGTGTACTGGTACACCATCCCCGCCGATCTGGTGTCGACCAACATCGTCGACCACGAGATCGACTGGTCGAACTCGATCTTCCTCTCGATGCAGTTCTCCGTGGGCCGCAGCGGCAAGTTCAACGAGTTCCTGACCACGTTCCTCAAGTGCCTGTCGGTCGATCGCATCGAGTACGTCGAGAACTGGTACCAGGAGCAGACCGACCAGACCGAAGACACCGAGATCGGCGACTGGGTCGTTCAGCGTCGCTGCCCGCACCTGCGCGCAGACCTCACCCGCACCGGCACGGTCGACGAAGACGGCATCCTCACGTGCAGCATGCACGACTGGAAGTGGGATCTGAAGACCGGGCGCTGCCTTTCCACCGCCGGTCACGCGATCCGTTCGTCGAAGATCGACGACGTCACAGACCCGGTGCTGCAAGAGGCCAGCTGACCCTCGGGAGCCTCATCGCTCCGATACACTGGCATGACAAGCAACCTTTAACACCGTCCTGTGAGGCGGAGAAGGGAGCGGCCGATGAGCATGCGCACTGTGCTGCACGAAGCCGACATCTCACGAGCGCTGACCCGGATCGCGCACGAGATCCTCGAGTCCAATCGAGGCGCCGAGAACCTCGTCCTGCTGGGCATTCCGACCCGGGGCGTCACTCTCGCCCAGCGCCTCGGTCTGCTGATCAGCGAGATCGCACAGCAGTCCGTGCCGGTCGGATCGCTCGATGTCACGCTGTTCCGCGATGACCTCGCCAAGCACCCGACCCGTTCTCCGCAGCCGACCGAGATCCCGGTCGGCGGCATCGACGGCAAGACCGTCGTCCTCGTCGACGACGTGCTCTTCTCCGGTCGCAGCATCCGCGCCGCTCTCGACGCGATCCAGTCCATCGGACGCCCCGCCGTCGTGCGCCTCGCGATCCTCGTGGACCGTGGGCACCGTGAGCTTCCGATCCGGCCGGACTTCATCGGCAAGAACATCCCCTCCGCCCGCACCGAACGGGTCAACGTGCGCCTCCTCGAGAACGACGGGGCCGAGGAGGTGACGATCGGCGAATGAGACACCTCCTCGACACACGCACCCTCGACAGGACCACTGCCCTGCGCATCCTCGACGTCGCCGAAGACATGTCCGACACACAGTCGCGCGAGGTCAAGAAGCTCCCGACCCTGCGGGGCAAGACGGTCGTCAACCTCTTCTTCGAGGACTCGACGCGCACGCGCATTTCGTTCGAAGCCGCAGCCAAGCGACTCTCCGCCGATGTCATCAACTTCGCCGCGAAGGGCTCCAGCGTCTCGAAGGGCGAGAGCCTGAAGGACACCGCGCAGACGCTCGAGGCGATCGGCGCAGACGCGGTGGTGGTCCGTCACCCGGGCTCCGGTGCACCGCAGACCCTCGCGACCAGCGGGTGGATATCGGCGGGGGTGGTGAACGCCGGTGACGGCACCCATGAGCATCCGACCCAGGCTCTGCTCGACGCCTTCACCATCCGCAAGCGTCGGTTCGGCGCCGACAGCCGCGGCCAGGACCTGAGCGGAATGCGCGTCGTGATCGTGGGCGACGTCCTGCACTCACGGGTCGCCCGCTCGAACGTCTGGCTGCTCACCACGCTCGGTGCCGAAGTCACGCTGGTGGCTCCACCGACGCTGGTTCCCCAGAACGTCTCGCTCTGGCCGGTCCGCGTCGTGTACGACCTCGATCAGGCGCTGTCGGAGGAGCCGGACGCGGTGATGATGCTGCGCATCCAGCTCGAACGGATGAACGCCGCGTATTTCCCGACTGAGCGGGAGTATTCCCGACGCTGGGGCCTGGACGCACGGCGTGTGGCGGCTCTTCCGGGCGGTAGCATTGTGATGCACCCCGGACCCATGAACCGGGGACTGGAGATCTCTTCGGAAGCAGCCGATTCCCCCCGTTCGACGGTGCTGGAACAGGTCACGAACGGGGTTTCCGTCCGTATGGCGGTGCTGTACCTGCTGCTGGCAGGAGAACGAGACGACGAACGAGGGGGAGACCTGTGAACGAGACCCTCGTCATCACCGGTGCGCAGCTTCTCGGTGCCGAGAGCGCCGACATCATCATCGAGGACGGCCGGATCGCCGAGATCGGCAGCGGGTTGAGCCGCTCCGGCGCCCGCGTCGTCGACGCGGCGGGACTCGTCGCGCTGCCCGGACTCGTCGACCTGCACACGCATCTGCGCGAGCCGGGCTACGAAGCGTCCGAGACGATCCTCACCGGCACGAGGGCTGCGGCCGCCGGCGGCTTCACGGCCGTCTTCGCCATGCCCAACACCTCGCCGGTCGCCGACACCGCGGGTGTGGTCGAGCAGGAGCTCGCCCTCGGTGAAGCAGCCGGCTACGCCACCGTGCAGCCCATCGGCGCGGTCACCGTCGGCCAGAAGGGCGAGCGTCTCGCCGAGCTGGGCGCCATGGCGACCTCCCGCGCGCAGGTCCGCGTCTTCAGCGACGACGGCTTCTGCGTGTTCGACCCGCTGATCATGCGCCGTGCGCTGGAGTATGTGAAGTCCTTCGGGGGAGTCATCGCCCAACACGCGCAGGATCCCCGCCTCACCGAGGGCGCCCAGATGAACGAGGGCACGGTCTCGGCAGAGCTGGGCCTCGCAGGCTGGCCCGCCGTCGCCGAGGAGTCGATCATCGCCCGCGACGTGCTGCTCGCGGAGCATGTCGGCTCGCGCCTGCACGTGTGCCACCTCTCGACCGCGGGGTCGGTGGACATCATCCGCTGGGCCAAGAAGCGCGGCATCGATGTCACGGCCGAGGTCACCCCGCACCACCTGCTGCTGACCGACGAGCTGGTGCGCGGATACGACGCGCGGTACAAGGTCAACCCGCCGCTGCGCCGGGAAGAGGATGTGCTCGCCGTGCGCGAGGGCCTCGCCGACGGCACCATCGACATCGTGGCCACCGACCACGCCCCGCACCCGAGCGAGCACAAGGCGTGCGAGTGGCAGGCTGCCGCGAACGGCATGGTGGGCCTCGAGAGCGCGCTGCGCGTCGTGCACCAGTCGATGGTGCAGACCGGGCTGCTGGAGTGGTCCGATGTCGCACGGGTGATGAGTGCGACGCCGGCGCGTATCGGCAGCCTCGCCGGTCACGGCACTCCGCTCGAGGTCGGTCAGCCGGCGCAGATCACGCTCTACGACGCCTCCGTCGACGGCGTCTTCACCGAAGCGGATCTGCACGGCCGCAGTGTGAACTCGCCGTACCTCGGCAGGGCTCTTCCCGGACGGGTCGAGTACACGATCCACGGGGGCGTCCTCACGGTCGACGGCGGCAGCGTCGTCGAGGAGCTCGGCGCATGAGCGCTCGGGATCTCGCCGTCGCGATCA
>NZ_JBLVOH010000111.1:0-5009 GCF_053543675.1 Microbacterium umsixpiens | reverse complement strand
GCGCTCCTGGTGCTGCTCACAATGCTCTTCGCCTGGCGACGACGAATCCGCCGCGACTCCGTGTTCACGGCCCCGCTGGGAGTTCCGGAGCACGCGGCGGTCTCCCGCCGCGACGAGGTGCTGTACGTGTCGACGACACGGCACGAGCAGCCGCTCGAGCGTCTGGCGGTGTCGCCTCTCGCGTACCGGGCCCGCGGCGAACTCGCCCTCACGGATCGCGGCATCGCCCTCTGCCTCGACGGCGAGCCGACGGTGTTCCTTGCGAGCGCCCGGCTCGTCGCCGTCGACCGCGCCACGGTCACGATCGACCGGGTCGTCGAGCCCGGTGGCCTCGTGCGCATCGCCTGGAACATCGACGACGACACGATCGTCGACAGCTACCTGCGGCTCGCCACCGGCGACCCGCGGACTCTCATCTCCGACCTGCAGCGGCTCGTCCCCGCCGCCCCCGACACAGGAGCAACGTCATGACACTCTCGACACCCCCCGGACAGGCCCCCGCGGCCCAGCTCCCCGATCCCGCCGTCCTCGTCCTGGAAGACGGCACCCGCCACACCGGACGCGCCTACGGCGCCCGCGGACGCACCCTGGGCGAAGTCGTCTTCGCGACCGGCATGTCCGGTTACCAGGAGACGATCACCGACCCCTCCTACGCGGGCCAGATCGTCCTGCAGACGGCACCGCACATCGGCAACACCGGCATGAACGACGAGGATGCGGAATCCCGTCGCATCTGGGTCTCCGGATACATCGTGCGCGACCCCTCGCGTGTGGTCTCCAACTGGCGTGCGAACGCCTCGCTCGACGACGTGCTCGTCGAAGACGGCATCGTGGGCATCAGCGGCATCGACACCCGGGCGATCACCCGCCACATCCGTTCGGCCGGCTCCATGCGCGGCGGGATCTTCTCCGGCCCGGATGCCGCCCTCGACCCGGAGGAGCAGGTGCGCATCGTCCGCGAAGCGCCCGAGATGGCGGGACGCAACCTCTCCGCCGAGGTCTCGGTCGACGTCGCGACCGTCACGACGGCGATGGGCAACCGGATCGGCAACCTCGCCGTCCTCGACCTCGGCGTGAAGCAGGCGACGATCGACAACCTCGCCGCCCGCGGCTTCGAGGTGCACGTGCTTCCGCAGGATGTCACGATCGACGAGATCCGGGCGATCGACCCCGTGGCGGTCTTCTACTCGAACGGCCCGGGTGACCCCGCGGCCTCCGGCGACCACGTCGAGCTGCTCCGCTCGGTGCTCGATGACGGCCTCCCGTTCTTCGGCATCTGCTTCGGCAACCAGCTGCTCGGCCGCGCGCTCGGTCTCGGCACCTACAAGCTGCCCTTCGGCCACCGCGGTATCAACCAGCCGGTGCTCGACAAGCAGACCGGCAAGGTCGAGATCACGGCCCACAACCACGGCTTCGCGGTCGAGGCGCCCCTGGAGGGCTCCTTCGATAGCCCGAACGGCTACGGCAAGGTCGAGGTCAGTCACGTCGGCCTCAACGACAACGTCGTCGAGGGCCTGCGCGCCCTCGACATCCCGGCCTTCTCGGTGCAGTACCACCCCGAGGCGGCGGCCGGCCCGCACGACGCCAACTACCTCTTCGACAGGTTCCGCGACCTGGTCATCGCCAGCCAGAAGGACTCCAAGTAATGCCCAAGCGCGACGACATCAACTCCGTCCTCGTCATCGGCTCCGGCCCGATCGTCATCGGTCAGGCCTGCGAGTTCGACTACTCCGGCACCCAGGCGTGCCGCGTGCTCCGTGAAGAGGGTGTCCGGGTCATCCTGGTCAACTCCAACCCGGCCACGATCATGACCGACCCTGACTTCGCCGACGCGACCTACATCGAGCCGATCACCTGGCAGGTCATCGAGACGATCATCGCCAAGGAGCGCCCCGACGCGATCCTCCCGACCCTCGGCGGCCAGACCGCGCTGAACGCGGCGATCGAACTGCACAACCACGGAATCCTCGAGAAGTACGACGTCGAGCTCATCGGCGCGAACTTCGAGGCGATCAACAAGGGCGAGGACCGCCAGATCTTCAAGCAGCTGGTCCTCGATGCCGGTGCCGACGTGGCGGATTCCCGCATCGCCCACACGATGGACGAGGTTCTCGCGGCCGCCGACGAGCTCGGCTACCCGCTCGTGGTCCGCCCGAGCTTCACGATGGGCGGCCTGGGGTCCGGCTTCGCGTACGACGAGAGCGACCTGCGTCGCATCGCCGGTGCGGGCCTGCGCGACTCGCCCACCACCGAGGTGCTCCTGGAGGAGTCCATCCTCGGCTGGAAGGAGTACGAACTCGAGCTCATGCGCGACACGGCCGACAACACGGTCGTGGTCTGCTCCATCGAGAACGTCGACCCGGTCGGCGTGCACACGGGTGACTCGATCACGGTCGCGCCCGCGCTGACCCTCACCGACCGCGAGTACCAGAAGATGCGCGACATCGGCATCGACATCATCCGTGCCGTCGGCGTCGACACCGGTGGCTGCAACATCCAGTTCGCGGTGGACCCGTCGAACGGCCGCATCATCGTCATCGAGATGAACCCGCGCGTCTCGCGCTCCAGCGCCCTGGCCTCGAAGGCGACGGGATTCCCGATCGCCAAGCTCGCGGCCAAGCTCGCGCTCGGCTACCGCCTCGACGAGATTCCGAACGACATCACGGGTGTGACTCCGGCGAGCTTCGAGCCCACGCTCGACTACGTCGTGGTCAAGGTGCCGCGCTTCGCGTTCGAGAAGTTCCCGGCGGCCGACGCGACGCTGACCACGACCATGAAGTCGGTGGGCGAGGCGATGGCGATCGGCCGCAACTACGCGACCGCGCTGCAGAAGGCGCTCCGCTCGCTGGAGAAGCGCGGATCCAGCTTCCACTGGGGCCCGGAGGAGCGCTCGGTGGAGGAACTCCTCGAGATCTCGAAGATCCCGACCGACGGCCGGATCGTGACGCTGCAGCAGGCGCTGCGCAAGGGGGCGACCGTCGAGCAGGCCTTCGACGCGACGGCGATCGACCCGTGGTTCCTCGACCAGATCGTGCTGATCAACGAGGTCGCCGAGATCGTCCGCACGGCTCCCGAGCTCGACGCCGCGACCCTCCGGTACGCCAAGGAGCACGGCTTCTCCGACGCGCAGCTCGCCGAGATCCGCGGCACGAACGAGGCAGAGGTGCGCGGCGTCCGCCACGGCCTCGGCATCCGCCCGGTGTACAAGACGGTCGACACCTGCGCCGGCGAGTTCCCGGCTCTCACGCCGTACCACTACTCGAGCTACGACTTCGAGACCGAGGTGGCACCGTCCGAGCGGACCAAGGTCGTCATCATCGGCTCGGGCCCGAACCGCATCGGTCAGGGCGTCGAATTCGACTACTCGTGCGTGCACGCCTCGTTCGCGCTGTCGGACGCCGGCTTCGAGACCGTGATGGTCAACTGCAACCCGGAGACCGTGTCGACCGACTACGACACCTCCGACCGCCTGTACTTCGAGCCGCTGACGCTCGAAGACGTGCTGGAGGTGCTCGACGCGGAAGCCGCGAGCGGAACCATCCTCGGCGTCGTGTGCCAGCTCGGCGGCCAGACGCCGCTCGGGCTTGCGAAGGGCATCGAGGCAGCCGGGTACACGGTGCTCGGCACCAGCCCCGAGGCGATCGACCTGGCCGAGGAGCGCGAGCTCTTCTCCCGTCTGCTCGACGAGGCAGGGCTCGTGGCGCCGCGAAACGGCACCGCGATCGACGTCGAGGGCGCCGTACGCATCGCCGAGGAGATCGGCTACCCGGTGCTGGTGCGCCCGAGCTTCGTGCTCGGCGGACGCGGCATGGAGATCGTCTACGACACCGCGTCGCTGCGTGACTACTTCGTGCGCACCGCGGGCGAGGTCGTCATCGAGGAGGGCAAGCCGCTCCTGGTCGACCGCTTCCTCGACGACGCGATCGAACTCGACGTGGACGCGCTCTACGACGGCACCGATCTGTACATCGGCGGCGTCATGGAGCACCTCGAAGAGGCCGGCATCCACTCCGGCGACTCGAGCTGCACCTTGCCTCCGGTCTCGCTCGGCCGCACCGATGTGGACCGCGTGCGCGAGGCCACTCTGGCCATCGCGAAGGGCGTCGGCGTGCGCGGACTGCTGAACGTGCAGTTCGCCATCAGCGCCGGTGTGCTCTACGTCATCGAGGCGAACCCCCGCGCCAGCCGGACCGTGCCCTTCGTCTCCAAGGCGCTCGGCATCCCGATGGCCAAGGCCGCGAGCCGTGTGATGACCGGTTCCACGATCGCCGAGCTGCGCGCCGAGGGCATGCTGCCCGAGCAGGACGGATCCCGCGTTCCGCTCGACGCCCCGGTGTCGGTCAAGGAGGCCGTGCTCCCGTTCAAGCGGTTCCGTACGGCCGACGGCAAGACGGTCGACTCGATCCTCGGCCCGGAGATGCGCTCCACCGGTGAGGTCATGGGCATCGACCGCGACTTCCCGACGGCGTTCGCGAAGAGCCAGGCAGCGGCCTACGGCGGCATGCCCACCTCGGGCACCGTGTTCATCTCGGTCGCCGACTCGGACAAGCGCGCCGTGATCCTGCCCGCGCACCGACTGCAGCAGCTGGGCTTCACGATCGTCGCGACCGAGGGCACCGCCGAGATCCTCTCCCGTAACGGCATCGCCGTGACCGTCGTCGAGAAGTTCAGTGCGACGCAGGAGTCCGGGGCGAAGAACATCGTCGACCTCATCAACGAGGGGGCGATCGACATCGTCGTGAACACCCCGTCTGGTGGGGCGGCCCGTGCCGACGGGTATGAGATCCGCGCGGCAGCGGTCGCCGCTGACAAGGCCCTGTTCACGACCATGGCCGTGCTCGGCGCCGCGGTGAGCGGCATGGACGCGGCCCACGAGGGCTTCCAGGTCAAGAGCCTCCAGGAGTACGCACTGGAGCGGAAGGCGGCACTGTGAGCGCACGCTTCGGCGAGCGGGTCCGCGCGGCGCTGCACGCACGTGGACCGCTCTGTGTCGGCATCGACCCCCCCCC
>NZ_JBLVOH010000110.1:0-5013 GCF_053543675.1 Microbacterium umsixpiens | reverse complement strand
TGCGGACAGGGGACATGGGAATGGCCTCTCATCGGACGTCGCCGGAGCGACGAGCGTGCATGCGTTCAGAGCCCGCGCGCATCGAATGCGCGCGGCGGGACACAACACTCGGCCGGGAGCGGCCGAGGATGCGGATCAGATCGCCGCGGTGAGAGGTGGGGCTCGGCCGCGCAGAGTCGCGAGGAGAACCAGATCGGATGCGTGCGCGACATCGAACCGGCCGTGGAGTCGGTGGGCGACGCGAAGAGCCGGAAGAGTCAGCACCTGATCGGCACGACGTCGTACCCACCGCACCAGCTGGACCGCGAGGTCGCGCAGCGCGAGCAGCAGGCGTTCGCCGCGGTACAGCGCGGCCACGGTCAGCAGACCGGCGAGCGCGTGCCCGAGCCACATCGAGGCGTCAGCGGTGGCGACTTCGGGGATGCCGTTCACCGCCGGCAGCATGAGGGGTGTGCCGTGCACGTGCGGCGTCGAGACGCCGGACGGGGTGACCGTGCCGAGGACGAAGAGCACATGGAACAGGAACTGACTCGCGGCGACGGAGATGCCGAGGCGGATCAGCGACAACGAGCGGCCCGCGAGCAGCACGCTGATCATGAACGAGAAGACCCAGGGGACGAGGATGCCGACGGCACCGGGCATCTGCCCTCCGCCGGAGACGTGACCGGCCAGTGCGATGAAGATCGCGAGTGACGAGGCAGCGAAGCCGCGGACGACGGCTGGCTTCCTGGACTCGGTCACGGTTCCAGTCTGGCATGACCTCCGCGACGTCACCGGCGGCTTCGACCGATCGTCCTGGAATCGCCACGGTGCTGTCACCGCGTCTCCTGGACTGTGCCCCCACCCACCGAAGAATGGGCAGGATTCGCGTTCGACCAGTGAGCCGGGAGTCCGCGTCTCACGTCATCCGTTGAGGTGAATCGTCGCGGTGTTCGGCGCCCGTGCGGGGGAGATGGAGGCGGCCGGGAGCACTGTCCTGGGGCCGCCCAGCGCGCGGAGCGCGTACAGGATGGTCGCGAGGTCGACGAGTTCCTGGACGAGCGCCCCGACGACAGCGGGGATGAGCCCGGTCATCGCGACGATCATGAGTCCGATGCTCAACCCGATGCCGATCCAGATCGCGGTGAGAGCGACCCGCAGCGTGTGACGACCGATCGAGACGGCGTCGACGAGCTTCGCCAGCGAATCGACGAGGATCACGACGTCGGCGGCATCGCCAGCTGCCGTCGCGCCCTTGGCTCCCATGGCGACGCCGATGTCCGCGGCGGCCAGGACGGGTGCGTCGTTGACGCCGTCGCCGACCATCATGACCGGGCGCGGTTGCAGCTCAGCGGCGAGAGCGACCTTCTCGGGCGGCAGCAGTTCAGCGTGGACCTCGGAGATGCCCACCTGATGAGCCACCGACTCCGCCGTCGGGCCGACATCGCCCGTGAGCATGACGATGCGATCCACCTCGTGTGTGCGCAGCCACGCGATGACAGCCGCTGCTTCGGGCCGCGGATGGTCGGCGAGGACGAGCACCCCGGCGAAGCGACCGTCGACCGCGACGTATGCTGCGGCCTGGCTCAGCTCGAGCGTCGCCCGCGCAGTGTCGGGCGCGAGAGCCGCCACGTAAGCGGGCTTGCCCACCACCACGTCTCTTCCGTCGATCTCGGCGACGACACCGTTCGTGGCCTCCTCTCGAGCTTCGGCGGCGCCGAGGAGCGTGATTCCGCGCGCCTCTGCTGCACGGCGGATCCCCTCGGCGAGCACGTGCGTCGAGTACTGTTCCGCCGAGGCGGCGAGCTGCAGGACCTCATCCGCGCCGAAGCCGTTCGCGGGCCGGACGTCGACGAGCTCCGGTCGGCCCTGAGTGAGCGTGCCCGTCTTGTCGAACGCGGCCGACCGCACACGGGCGATCAGCTCGATGACGGCCCCTCCCTTCATGATCACGCCTGTCTTCGCCGCACGCGAGAGGCCGCCGAGGAACGCGACCGGGGCAGCGATCAGGAGCGGGCAGGGAGTCGCGAGCACGAGGACTTCGGCGAATCGGGATGCCTCGCCCGATACGGCCCAGGCCGTCCCTGCCAGGACGAGTGACACCGCGGTGAACGGAATCGCGAAGCGGTCGGCCAGGCGGACCACCGGCGCGTGGGAGTCTTCCGCGGCGTGCACGAGCGCCACGATCTGCTGATACTGGCTGTCCGCGCTGCTGCGGACGGCACGGATCCGCACGGCACGGCTTCCGTTGATGGACCCGGACAGCACCTCGTCTCCGGATTCACGTGTCACGGGCATGCTCTCACCGGTCAACGAAGACTCATCGAACGTGCCTGACGACGTGAGGAGCTCGCCGTCGACCGGGACGATCTCCGACGGGCGCACGAGGAGTACGGCGCCGACGGCGACCTCGTCGACGGGCACATCCCTGACCTCATCCGACTCCGCGGACTCCGCGTGCACGAGCACGTGTGCGATGCGCGGAGACCGATCCAGCAGAGCCGAGAGGTCACGCTTCGCTCGACGGCCGGCGAAGTCCTCGAGGGCCTCTCCGCCGGAGAGCATGAGCACGATGATGAGCGAGGCGATGTACTCGCCGACGGCCAGCGTCGCCACCATCGCGACCACCGCCAGGATGTCGAGGCCGACATGGCCACGGAGTACGTCGCGCACCATTCCGACGAGGGTCCAGACGACGAACACCGCCACGTAACCGGTGGCGACCCAACGTCCGAGGGCCGGGGCATCGACCGCGTGGAGGGCCAGCACGCTCACGAACACGAGGACGGTCGTCGTGATCGCCGGATATCGCCAGAGCACGCGGAGAAACCTCATGCCCCAGCTTCCCGCGTATCGGTGCGCACGTCCACCGCGGCGGAACGACTCGCGGATGCAGCGCGAGACGCGGCGATTCCGCGCGCCTCACCGGCGACCGTCCCACCCGATAGTGTGTGGGCAACAGAGCAGCGAGGAGCCCCGGATGAGTGCCCAGATCGTCGATGTCGACAACTTCACGCGGGTAGAAACCGACACGATGATCGACCGGATGCTGCCGATCATCGGCGGGGTGGGCGTGTTCCACCACGACCGTGCGCTCCCGCCCCTAGACCAGCAACCGGTGATTCGACAGAACCGCGACACGCTCTATTCGGTCGCGATCATCGATCTCAGTGGGGGCCCCGTCACGCTCACACTGCCGGAGGTCGGAGACCGGTACGTCTCGGTCATGATCATCAACCAGGACCACTACATCAACCGTGTCTTCCATCGGGCAGGCTCCTATCCCCTCACGATCGAGGAGTTCGAGACCCCGCACGTCATCGCTGCGGCGCGCATCCTCTTCGACCCGGCAAGTCCGAGCGACCTCGAAGCGGTGAATGCGATCCAGGATCAGATCACTCTCACCGCGAGCGGCACTCAGGAGTTCTCTCACCCCGAATACGACCACGACAGCTACGTCGAGGTTCGCGAAGCCCTGCTCGTGCTGGGCAAGACGATGGGTGGACTGTCGGGATGCTTCGGAGCGAAGGAAGACGTCGACCCCGTGCGTCACCTGGTCGGCACGGCGCTCGGCTGGGGTGGCCTTCCCGATGCGGAGGCGTCGTACATCAACATCGACCCCAAGCTTCCCGTCGGCCGCTACACCATGACCTTCCGAGACGTGCCCGCCGACGCGTTCTGGTCGGTCAGCGTCTACAACGCGGCCGGCTACTTCGAACCCGGGCCGATCGGCGCCACGAACGTCAACTCCGTGTTCGCCACCAAGAACGAGGACGGATCGACCACCGTGCGCCTCGGCGACCACGGCGACGATGCCGCGAACTCCATTCCCCTCCCGGAGGGCTGGAACCTCCTGATCCGGCTCTACCGGCCGCGGCTCGGTGAGCTCGCCTCATGGAAGGTGCCGGAGATCATCGCCGGCTGACCACACCCCGGCGGTGCAGACCTCGCCGTCTTCGAGCATCAGGAAGGCGTTCGTGGCGCCCGCTTGACCTCGTCGTACGCCGCGAGCGCGGCCTTCCTGGTCTCACCGAGGTCGACGATCGGTTCGGTCGGTGCTTCGGAGGCCCACTGCGAGATGTAGAGCCCCTGCGGGTCGAACTTCTTCGCCTGCAGCTCGGGATTGAAAACGCGGAAGTACGGGGCCGCATCGGCACCGGAGCCCGCCACCCATTGCCAGTTGAACGGGTTGTTGGCCTCGTCGGCGTCGACGAGCGTGTCCCAGAACCACTCCTCGCCGAGTCGCCAGTCGATCAGCAGGTTCTTCACGAGGAAGGAGGCCACGACCATCCGGACGCGGTTGTGCATGTAGCCCGTGTGCCAGAGCTCGCGCATTCCCGCATCCACCAGCGGCACTCCGGTCTCGCCGTGCTGCCAGGCTTCCAGATGCGTGGGATCGAGGGGCGGCCAGGGGAATACGTCGAACTCGCGACGCAGATTCCGAGTCGCGAGGTCGGGGGAGCGGTACAGCGTGTGCCAAGCGAACTCCCGCCAACCGAGCTCGGAGAGGAATCCGCCGGCACCGTCCACGCCGACGGCCTCGTGCCAGACCGTGAAGGGGCTGATCTCTCCCCAGCGCAGCCGCGGGGAGAGCAGCGAGGTCGCACCGGCAGCGGGTTCGTCGCGCGCGCGGTCATACGAGGGGAGGTCGTGAGCGAGGAACTCCGTGAGGCGTCGCCGGGCGGCGGGTTCCCCAGGCTTCCAGGTGTCGCGCAGGCCCCCGGCCCAATCCGGCCGGGTGGGCAGCAGATCCCAGTCGTCGAGAGCATCGGAGGCGGGGACATGATCCGGGCCATCGACTGTCCGTGGCTCCGGAAGCGGCGCGCGTGGTGCCGGCAGCGCGAGACACGCGCGCCAGAACGGGGTGAAGACGGAATAGTGCGTGCCGCTGCCGGTCGTCACGGTCCACGGCTCGTGCAGCAGGGATGCTGCGAAGGACGCGACCTCGAGCCCCTCGGCCCGGAGTGCCGACTTCAGCGATGAGTCGATCTCGCGCTCGGCGCCCCCGTACCGTCGGTTCCAGAACACGGCGCC
>NZ_JBLVOH010000109.1:10996-24254 GCF_053543675.1 Microbacterium umsixpiens | reverse complement strand
GGGGCGTCGTCGTGCGTGTGCGGATGGGTGGCCAGGTGGCCCCGCAGTCGCTCCGCGAGCTTCCACCGCCGCACGGCCGCCCGTTCGGCGTTCGCGAGGATCCGCCTCGCGACCCCGAACAGCCACATCCGCGCCTCGATGTCGTCCTTCGGCAGGTCGTCGATACGCCGCCATGCCGTGAGCATCGTCTCGGACAGGAGATCGGCGGCGTCAGCGCTCGCCGTTCTCCGTTCGAAATACGCCAGCAGATCCGGCGAGCATGCCGAGATGCAATCGAGGGCACGGGCACGGGCGCCCCCTCCCGACACCGGGTTCACCGGCCCTCCTCCGTGCAGATCGCCTGCCCGCTCGAGGCGATCATGTTGTCCGGCCGCTCGGGGTCGAACCCGCGCTCCTCGAGCTCGGTGATGACGACGTCGTTCACCGCGCGCGACATGGCCATCTGCGCGATGACGTCGTCGACTGTGGGGAGGGTGGTGCGGCCCGATTCGATCCACGAGCGGGCGGTCTCGGTGACGTCGGGCTGCGCTTCCAGCCGACGCTCCCACTGCACGGGATCGGCCGCCGCGACGACGTCGGTGTCCCGGAAGATGCTCTGGATCGCCGCGCGCACCTCGGGATTCTCTGCCGTGATCTCGCCCACCCGCTCCTCGCATTCGATCCCGCTGGGCAGCACATAGGTGAACGTCCCGTCCGGCGTCTCCGCCCACGGCCGCCAGAGGCCTGTGGCCGCGGCCGCTGCGCCGCCCGCCAACAGGAGGGCGACACCACCGGCGGCCGCGATCGCTCCGACCCGATGGGACCGAGTTCGCCGACCACGCGTTCTCGTCGCGACCGAGAGCCTCGCCAGCTCCCATTCCAGCTCCGGCGTTCGCGGCGCGATCAGCTCGCCCGCGACCTGCAGCGCGCGGTCCAGATCGTCATCCCCGATGCCGCGCATCTCGTTCTCCTCGATTCGCTCCATACCTGTATATGTGCAGCACAGGACGAAACGTCCACGCCCACCCCGAAACGGTGAGAACGCCGGATGTGCACTCCCGATACGCTGAGACCAAAATCAGGGAGAGGGCCCGGACGACCATGGAACTGACGTCGATTCTGCAGGGGACGCACAACGCTCGAGAGCTCACCGGGCTCCCGCTCACCGGCGGCGGAACGCTCGCCTCCGGTCTCCTCTTCCGCTCCGACGCCCTCGCAGGGCTCACCGACGAGGGGCTGCAGGAACTCGTCGACCTCCGCATCGGGACCGTGATCGACCTGCGCACCGACGGCGAGCGCTCCCGCGCGGCGGACCGGCTTCCCGAAGACGGCAGCGTCACCCTGCTGCCCCTGCCGATGCAGGGCGGCGCCATGGACGAGATGGTGAAGCGGCTGCTTCCCGCGGCGGGTGGCGCGAGCCTGTCGGTCACGCAGGTCGCCGACGTGCTGAAGCAGGTGCCGACGCTGGAGGGGCTGTATGTGGCGATCCTCGAGGCGAGCGCCGCGCAGTTCGCGACCGTCGCGCGCACCGTGCTCACCGCCTCTCGCACCGAACGTCCCGGAGTGCTGTTCCACTGCACGGCGGGCAAGGATCGCACCGGACTCGCCGCGGCGATCCTGCTGTCGGTCGCCGGTGTGCCGCGCGAGGTGATCGTCGAGGACTACACGCAGACGGAGAAGAACCTGGCTCTCGGTTTCGCCGAGGCGCTCACCGGACTCATCACCTCCCTCGGCGTCCCCCTCACTCCCGCCCTCAAGACGCTGGCGACCGAGTCTCCCGCCTCGGCCATCGAGGCGGCCCTGGAGTGGATCGACGCGAACCACGGCGACGTCTCGGGCTATCTGCGCAGCGGCGGCATGACGAACGATGAGATCGCGGAGCTCCGCCGGGTGCTGCGCGGCGAGTAGCCACAGCACGGAGTCCCCTCGCTACGCTGAGCGCATGACTGAGGAGCGCTCCCCCACGCCCCGTCCGGCCATCGCCGTCGTCCGCCGCATCCCGGCGACGCTGATCATGGCGCTGCTGATCCTCATCGTCGGGGTCGCCTGGAACGGGCTCTGGGCACCGTTCGAGGACACGAAGCTGTTCTCGACCGTGGCCTACGGTCTGCCGAACCTCGTCGACGGCAAGTGGTGGACCCCGCTGACCGGCACGTTCTTCGTGAACCAGCCGTGGGTCTACGTGTTCACGATCGCCGGCTTCTGGGGCATGGCGTACCTGGAGTTCCGGCGCGGATCGCGGGTCGCACTCGCGTACTACTGGATCGGTCAGCTGTTCGCGATCTTCGCCACCGCGCTCCTGCTCCTCCTGCTCTCGCAGTTCCCCTGGGAGTGGGCCACGACCCAGGCGCAGGCGCTCGACGTCGGAGCATCAGGCGGAACCATAGCCTGCATCGCCGCGGCCGTCGGCCTGTTCCGCCCACCGTGGCGGGTGCGCGGCTGGCTGATCCTGCTCGGCTTCGTGTTCATCGCGATGCTGTTCTGGGGCAAGATCGCCGACCTCGAGCACCTGCTCGCCGTGCTGCTGATCCTCGTGGTCGACCGCTCGCTGCGCGTGCGGCACACGACCGTCCGCGAGCAGAGGCTGATCGCGGTGATCGCCATCCTCGTGCTCGGCGCGGTCGAGATCATCACGACCCTCCTCCCCACCGACGGCCCGTTCGGCCCGACCGAACCCGCATCGGGTGGCTTCATCGACCTCGCGATCGACGTCGTCGTGATCCTGGTGCTCATGAACGGTCTGCGCCGCGGCCGCCGCTGGACCTGGGTGCTCGCACTGCTGCTCGGAATCTTCAACGTCCTGGTCGCGGCGCTCGTGCTCACCCTCATCACCGTCTTCAGCCAGGCCCAGGTCGACTTCCGCTGGGACGGCGAGACCGAGCTCTCCCTGGCGAACGGTTTCCTCTGGTTGGTCATGCTCGTCTACCTCATCTGGGTGCGCCGGGCGTTCGGGGCCAGGCGCAAGACGAAGCTCGGCATCCAGCCCTCCCCCACGGCGGACGACATGAAGAAGGAGCTGCGCACGCACGGCGGAGGCACCCTGTCGTGGATGACGACCTGGGACGGCAACAGCTACGCCCGCGTGACCGGCGGCATCGTCGCGTATCAGCGGCGCAACGGCGTGGCTCTGGCGCTCGCCGACCCGATCGGCCCGGCGGATTCTCGCGCCCAGGCCGTGACGGAGTTCATCCGCACCGCTGAGCAGGCAGGTCTCGTGCCGTGCTTCTTCAGCGCCGATGAGGCCACCCGGGCCGCCGTGCCCTCGACCTGGCGCAGCATCGTCGTGGCCGACGACACGATCGTCGACCTGCCGGGGCTGGAGTTCACGGGCAAGCGGTGGAACTCCGTGCGCACCTCGCTCAACAGAGCCGGCCGCGACGACATGACCTTCCGGATGACGCACCTGAAGGCCGAGTCCTGGGGTGTGCAGCAGCAGCTGCGGGCGATCTCCGAAGCCTGGGTCGGCGACAAGGATCTGCCGGAGATGCGCTTCACCCTCGGCACGCTCGATGAGGCGGAGGACCCGGAGGTGCGCCTCGCGCTGGCCGTCGCCCCCAACGGCGACATCGACGGCTTCCTCTCGTGGCTGCCCGTGTACGGCGGCGACGGCGCGGTGCGCGGGTGGACGCTCGATCTGATGCGCCGCCGCGACGGCGGGTTCGGCCCGGTGATGGAATATCTCATCGGATCCTCGGCGAAACAGTTCTCCGAGGAGGGGGCCGCGATCATGTCGCTCTCCGGCGCACCGCTCGCCCACGACTATCCGCCGGATGCGGGAGTGATCGCCGCGCTCAGCGACCGGCTGGCGGATGCTCTGGAACCGGTCTACGGCTTCGGCTCACTGCACCGTTTCAAGCAGAAGTTCCACCCGCGCTACGAGACGATGTACCTCCTGTTCCGCGACGAGAGCGACCTCACCCGCATCGGCGGCGCGCTCACGCGGGCGTTCCTGCCGGATGCCACCCTGCGGCAGTTCGCCGGGGCCGGACTCGAACTCGTCCGCGGCGGTGGGAAGGACTGACTACTACGTTTTCCGGATAACACAACGCTATGCGGATTTCCGGATATCACCCGCCCCGCACCCGGCGGGCACGACGTGAGTACGATCGGTGTCGTGCTCGATGAAGACCGCCTCCGTTCCATGGCCGACGAACTCACCGGCGTGCCCGGTGTGCGCGCCGTCACACTCGGAGGCAGCCGAGCCCGGGGCACGCATCGCCCGGACTCCGACATCGACCTGGGTCTCTATGTCGACGCGGACGTCGACCGCGCGGGCCTGGGTCGTGTGGCGAGCAGCTGGACGGGTGCGCCCGTCGAGATCGCCGAACGGGGCGGCTGGGGTCCATGGGTCGACGGCGGCGCCTGGCTGATCGTCGACGGCGTGCCGGTCGATCTCATCCTCCGCGACGTGGACCGGGTGGCGGAGCAGTGCGCTCGCGCCGCGAGGGGCGAGTTCGCCTTCCACGCCCAGCCGGGGCATCCGCTCGGCTTCCTCGACGTCGCCTACGCCGGCGAGGTCGCGACGAGTGTGCCGCTGCGCGACCCGGAGGGGATCCTGATCGGCCTCGCCCGCAGCGTGACCCCCTACCCGGAGGCTCTGCGGGACGCGTTCCTCACGAACCTCTGGCAGGTCGACTTCCTGCTGAACGCCGCCCTGAAGGGTGCGAAGTCCGGTGACGTCGCCTACGTGTCGCTGTGCGGGACCACGACCACCATGCTCACCGCGCACGCCTGGCACGCCTCGGCCGGCAACTGGATCACCAACGAGAAGGGGCTCGTCACGAACGTCGCGCGCCTGCCGATCGACACCCGCGGGTTCAGTGCGGCTGCCGCCGAGGCGCTCGGGAGCCTCGGCACCGCCCCTGAAGAGCTGCTCTCATCGATCGCGCGGCTGCGGGAACTCCCGCGACCGGTCGCCCACGCGGCGGATGTCCGCTGACGAAACCACGCGACGCCCGAAGACCCCGGATCGCCTCAGTGCGCCGCGGGCGTCTGGGGGTGTAGTGCGAGCCAGGCGGTCCGGACGGCGCTGAGCGCCTGGTCGAGGTCGAGATCGCCGATGGTGCTCACATAGCGCTTCGCCGCACGCTGAACCTCTGGAGGATGTGCTTTCCCCGGCGCGACTCGGGTTCCTCGAGTTCTGCTGGTTTCGATGAGACCTTCGGATTCGAGGGTCGCGTAGGCCTTCGCCACCGTCCCGGCCGCGACGCGCAGATCGGCGGCGAGTTGGCGTATGGAGGGCAGTCTCTGGCCGTCGGCGAGGTCCCCGGAGCGGATCAGGTCGGTGATCTGCCCGCGGATCTGCTCGAAGGGGACGACGCTGCTCTGCGGATCGAAGATGATCATCGAGGCAGTCCCGCAGGCGCGGTCTCGGCGTTCCGCGGACCGGCCGGTGCTCCGGCGGCGAGCGCCGCGTCCGGGAGCGTGAAGGCCCAGAGCGTGGCGAGCGTGAGGACGACGATGCTGCCGATCATCAGGACGAGTCCCGCTCCCGCGAGCGTCTGACCGAGCACGTCCCAGATCGGGGGGACGCCTTCGAAATAGGTGTTGTGCATCGCCGACCCCGATTGGAGGGCGGTACCGCCGAACTGGAGCAGGAGCATCGCGCCGCCGACTGCGAGGATGATCCGATTGGTCGCCCGCCGCCAGCCGGCATCCACGTCGGCGCGCTCGCGCTGGGGGAGTGCGGGTGTGGAGCTGACGCGCCAGAGTGCGAGGAACGTGGCTGCCACGAGGACCACCGTCGCCACGAGAAGAGGAGCACCATAGAACCAACCGGGGTAGGGGCTGCTGGCGCTGGCGGAGTCCGCGGTCTGGAAGGCGATGGTCCGGTAGCGGCCCGATCCGTCCGGACTCGACGTCACCCCCGTGAAGATGAGGAACGCGACCTGGAGGATCACGGCCGCCGCGAGCAGGCCCGTCCCCACCGGGGGCACGAACGACAGGGGTGTCCGGGGCGTCAGGGATGCTTCGCGTGCGGCGCCGGAGGCGACCACGACCGCACGAGGCGGGGTGGCGGAGTAGAGAAGCAGGCCCGCAGAGCCGCCCAGGGCAGGGGCGAGAGCGATCGGAAGTCCCGCCAACGACTGCAGGAAGGACCCCGCCAGGAAGAGGGCGACGATCACGACGCCGGAGAAGACGACGGCGATCACCGCCCGCCGCCTGGCCGCGTCGAGAAGCGACTGGACGGATGCCGCCAGCGGCTCCGTACGCCGTGGACGGCCACGGACGACCAACCACACGACTGCGACCACCGCCGCGACGCAAACGATGTATCCGACAAGCGCGATCCCCGCCATGGTTCTGCCTCCGTGTATCACTCAGGTGATACAGAGTCTGCCCGCGGTGTATCAATCTGTCAACACACCAGCCGACGGCTCACGCGACGCGACGGACTCCCGCGGGGCATCCGCGCCCGCACCGCCAGGACGCTTGGCGGTGTTCGCGATGTGAGCGCGGCTGACCACGACCACGGCGACGATCATGATCGCGACGCCCAGCCAGTACGGGGCGGCGGGGCTGACCAGTGCGTAGAGCGCGCCCGCGATGAGCGGGGCCGCCGTGCCCATCGCCGCGTTCAGCGACTGCGTCGCCCCGCCGAGCCAGCCCTGTTCGTCGTCGCCGACGGCGTTCGACATGGCGCCGTCCATCGCGGCCTGCGAAGCACCCTGGCCGGCGGCGAGCATGAGGGCGCCGACGATGAACACCCACGGCTGGGCGAAGATCGACGCCACGATGGCGAGGGCTGCGAGGCCGATCATCTGCGCGACGATGCCGCTCACGATCACACCGCGCTCCCCGATGCGCGGGAGCAGGATGCCGAGCAGCACGCCCTGGATGAGGATGTCGATGATGCCGACCGCCGCGGTCAGGAGTCCGATCTGCGTCGGCCCCCACTGGATCGAGTCGAGCGCCAGCACGCTGAAGTTGTTCACGAAGAAGCCGAACGGCAGGGCGAGCAGGCCGAAGCCGATCATGAGCCCGCGCAGCTCCTTGCGTCCGAACGCCTCCTTGAACACCGCGAACGGCTGCACGTCACGGAGCTTGATCGTGGCGATGCGGTTGCCGGGCTTCAGGCTCTCGGGGAGCAGGAAGATACTGAGGATCGCGATCGTGAGGGCGACCGCGGCAGTGAGGAAGACCGGGAGTTGGAGGCTCACGGCGGCGAGCAGACCGCCGATCCCCGGGCCGATCATGGTCCCGATGCCGGACAGCGCACCGAGCAGGCCGAAGCGCTTGGCACGCTGCTCGGGCGGGGTGATGTCGGCGAGGTAGGCGAAGAGGGCCGGCAGGTCGCCGGCCGTCAATCCCTGGATGACGCGGGCGAGGACGAGGACCCAGATCGCGCCGCCGATGCCGAACAGCGCCATCGAGAACGCGGCCCCGAAGGCGGCGACGATGATGACGGGTCGACGGCCGAACCGGTCGGAGAGGCGGCCGAGGAACGGTGCGGCCAGGAAGGCGCAGAGCCCGTTGACCGCCTCGAGCACGCCCACCCAGATGGCGAGGTCACCCTCGTGCGAGACGTACTGCAGCACCACGAAAGGCAGGACGGGGAGGACGACCGTCATCCCGATGACAGTCAGCATCGTCAGCACGATGAGCATGATCCACGCGCGGTTCTGTTCCCGGCGCGTGAGGGTGTTAGGTGAAGTCATACCGAAAGTGTAGCGATACCAGTTTTGGTGTCAAGCCAGTTTTGTGGTCGGTTCACGATAAGGTGAGGACATGACGACCCCAGAGCCCCTCGGGCGCCGCGAACGGAAGAAGGCCGCGACCCGCAAGGCGATCTCCGACGTCGCGACGATGATGTTCCTCGAGCGCGGCTTCGACAACGTGAGCATCCGCGAGGTCGCCGACGCCGCCGACGTCTCCCCCACCACCGTCTTCGCGCACTTCCCGCAGAAGGAAGCCCTCGTCTTCGACGAGGACGACGAGCAGCGCGACCGCCTCGTCTCCACCGTCCGAGACCGGCCGACGGGCACCACGATCAACCGTGCGATCCACGACTTCTATACGGCGGAACTCCGCGCGAACGTCGACGAACACGGCAACGACGTCACCCGCGTGTTCCTGCGCTTCCTCAACGAGACGCCGGCACTGCGCGACTACGCGGCGAAGATGTGGCTCCGGCACGAAGACGCGCTCGCCGACGCCATCGCCGAAGAACTCGGTCTCGCCGAACCGATCGCCGAGATCCGCGTCTACGCCCGGTTCGTGCTGCAGATGCAGCTGCTCGTCAACGACAGCGACGACCCCCTCGGCACCCTGGACGCAGGATTCCGGCTGCTCGACAGCGGCTGGGCGCCGATCGAAGCCAAGATCACCGAATCCCGGGCTTGATTAACTTTAGATGCGCTAAAGTTGATCGGGGAATCGCTCCATCAACTTTAGGCGCGGCAAGGTTGATCACGGCATCGTCGTGACCGCGGTCGAGGCGTAGTCCGGGAGCTCGATCGCCTCGGACTTGTCGAGCATCCGCGCGACGATCTGCCGCATCGGCCAGTGGTGCATGAGCCGAGCGGTGAACACTCGCATCCGGAGCATGAATCGACCGCGCGGAAGGAAGCCGTCCACACCACCGGGTGCCAGAGTGTGGGCAGTCGCGACGTAGGGGCGCATGATCTCCTCGTAGCGGGCGAAGGCCGCGGCATGATCTCCGGCCGCACGCCCGAGCTCGCCGGCCAGCACATACGCGCCGACGAGAGCGAGACTCGTGCCCATCCCCGTGAGGGGAGACCCGCAGTAACCGGCATCGCCGAGCAGGGCGACGCGCCCTCGGGTCCAGCTGTCAATGTGCACCTGGCTGACCGTGTCGAGATGGAAGTCGGCATCGGCATCCGCCGCCGCGAGCAGTTCCTCGGCCCGCCAGCCCATCCCCGCGAAGACCTCGCGCAGGAGCCGCTTCTGGCTGGCGACGTCGCGCCGATCCACGTCCACGCCGGTGTCGGCGAACGCCAGCATCGCCTTCGCCGAACCGCCGCGCTCGGGCCGCAGGGCGAGCATCCGCCCCGGCTCGCTGTACATGTCGAACCAGTCATCGAGCGGACCGGCGTCCGGCACGGTGCAGTAGCCGAGGTACGCGCCGAGGTGCACGACGTAGTCGGTCTCTGGACCGAAGGCGAGCGCCCGCACACCGGAATGGATGCCGTCGGCGCCGACGACGACATCGAAGGTGCGGACCAGACCGCTGCGGAAGGTGACCTCGACGCCATCCGGGCCCTCCGCCATCGACTCGATCCGGTCACCGTAGACGGTCTCGGTGTGGTCGTCGATGAGATCGAGGAGGATCTTCGTCAGGTCGCCCTTCATGATCTCGATCTCGGTCACGGGACTGCCGTCGCCGACGAAGAGATCGGCAGGCATCGTGGCGAGCTCGCGGCCCGCGCTGTCGATGTAGCGCAGACCCTTCTCGTGCACGATGCGCTCGCGCACGCGGGGCATGATGCCCATCCGCTCGGCGACGACCTCGCCGAGTCCGCGGAGGTCGACGGCCTGCCCACCGAGACGCACGTCGGGCGCCTGTTCGACGATCGTGGACCGGATGCCCTGCCGGTGCAGCCAATGGGCGAGGGCGGGTCCTGCGATGCCGGCGCCGGAGATGAGTACGCTGTATTCGTTCATATCCTGCACGGTAATACAGCCGATATACGCTGTACAAGTGTTCTAGATTGAAGGGTGGTGTACTAGTACGGTGCGAGCAACCTCACAGACCATCGCGGCAGAGATCGCCGACCGGATAACCTCCGGGGAACTGCGCCCCGGCGACCGCGTGCCCTCGGCACGCGGAATCACCCGCGACTGGGGTGTCGCGATCGCCACCGCCACCAAGGCCCTCCTGCTCCTGCAGCAGCAGGGGCTGATCGTCTCGACGCCGGGGATCGGGAGCGTCGTCGCCTCCCCCACGACGACGCCCACCCCCTCGCTGACGACCGCGACCGTTGTCGCGACCGCGATCGCGATGGCGGACGCCGAAGGCATCGAGGCGATCTCGATGCGGCGGATAGCCGCCGAGCTCGGCACCGCCACCATGTCCCTCTACCGGCACGTCGAGAGCAAAGACGGCCTGATCCTGCTCATGATCGACGCGGTGCTCGGGGAGGAGTCATTTCCCGAGCCGTCAGCGGACTGGCGCGCCGATCTGGAGGTGGCGGCGCGACTGCAGTGGGCGAGCTTCCAACGGCATCCCTGGCTCGCGGGGGTGATGTCGATCTCGCGGCCGCAGCTCGTCCCCAACGGTTTCCGCTACACCGAGTGGTGCCTGCGTGCCCTGGCCCCACTCGGGCTGAGCATGGAGACGATGATGTACATCAGCGTCATCGTCTTCAGCCACGTCAAGTCCCTGGCGACCGACATCGCCTTCGAGGCCGAGCAGCGTCAGGACACGGGCCTCACGGCAGACGAGTACATGACCACCCGATCCACCGACATCGCCGAGATGGTGTCGCCGACCGACCTGCCGCTACTCGCCTCCCTGGTGCGATCCGACGACTTCGACCTCGACCTGGATGCGCTGTTCGAGTTCGGGCTGCAGCGGCTGCTCGACGGCATCGAGAGCTGGCTGCCGCGCGGACTCAATCCTCGCGAGGCCGGCGGCGCAGACTCTTGACGTCCGTCCGTCGCTGCTTGGCCTTGAGCCGACGCTCCTTCGACCCGCGACTGGGCTTGGTCGGACGACGCGGGGGCGCCGGCGGGCGCAGCGCCTCGGCTACCAGCGCGACCAGCCGGTCGCGCGCGGCGTCGCGGTTGCGCCGCTGCGCACGATGCTCGGATGCCGCGATCGTCAGCACCCCGTCGACCAGACGGCCGCTCAGCCGATCGAGGAGCCGCTCGCGCTGATACGGCGTGAGCGCAGTGGAGTTCGCCGCGTCCCAGACGAGTTCCGCACGCGAGTCGGCGGTGTTCACGCCCTGCCCTCCCGGACCCGACGACCGCGAGAAGCGCCACGACAGCTCGGCCTCGGGGATCGTGAGACCCGACGAGACCCGCAGACCGGGGCGATGGGCGGAAGGCATGTCTCCATCATCGGGCCTCACGCAGCCTCCCGCTGCAGCCCGGCTAGCATTGCGGGGTACGGCGAGCCGCGCGGCATCCGCTCCACGGCTGCACGCGCGGCCCTCACGCGGAGCGCGAATGAACTCATACCGGCAGGACGACTGGGCGGCGAGCCCCTCGTTTCCGTCGACCGTGGCAGAGCCCTATCTCATGGGCACGGGTGTCGTCACGGCCGAGGACACCGGCTCCCGCCCACTCTCCCCTCCGCACAGTCATGCCGATCCGATGCTGGCCTGGTGCTACCGCGGCACGGTCTGGGTGCACCTGCAGGACGCGCGGTGGCGCCTGGCCCCGGGGCAGGGCGTGTGGATCCCCGCGAACACCCCGCACACCGCCCATCACGAGCCCGACTCGATCGGCTGCTACACCTACATCCCGGACTCCGCCCTGATCGCCCCGATCGACGACATCACCCGCGTGCTGGTGCCGCGGGCGGTGCAGGAGATGCTCCTCCACCTCGGCATCAACGACATGCCCACCGACCTGCGCGTACGCATCCAGTCGGTGCTCATCGAGATGCTGCAGCAGCCGCTGCCCGAGGCCGCGAGCGAATGGGGCGAGGTACCGATGCCCGCCGACGAGCGCGTCGCCGCACTGGTGCAGGCCGTACTCGCCGACCCCGGCGATCCGCGAGGTTCCGTCGAGCTGTTCCTCGCGCACGGGCTCCACGAACGCACGGTCCTGCGCATCTTCCAGAACGACGTCGGCATGAGCTTCGGCCGGTGGCGCACGGGAGTCCGGATGACCCTGGGGGCGCGCCTGATCGTCGACGGCACCCCCATCGGCGCCGCCGCGCATCGCTGCGGCTACGCGACCACGAGCGCATTCTCCGCAGCTTTCAAGGAACGGTTCGGGCTCACTCCCCGTCAGCACGTCGCACGTGTGCAGGCCGACGCGGCCCATCAGCTCTACTGGCGGTGACGGCCGCGGCCGCACCGACGGCGATTGTCGGATCCGCGACACAACTCGTCGCTCCGGCGACACTGAGCGAGTCATCCGCGTTCTAACATCGTTCTGTTAGGGCATGCTTACCTAACTTCTCGCCGCGTTGACGCGGCACACCCCTCCCCCCTTCCCGAAGGAGAACCATGTCGCACGCTTCTGCGCGCCCGAAGATCCGCCGAGGGTCAGCCCTCGTCGCCGCGGCCGTCGCCGCCGCCCTCACCCTGGCGGGGTGCACGGCATCCGGTGAAGCCGCCGGATCCGCACCCACGTCGGCCGCCGTCGACGGGGTGGTCATCGAGCACGGCCACGGGAAGACCGTGATCCCCGAGAAGCCGCAGCGCGTGGTCGCCCTCGGCTGGATGACGCCCGACATCGTCGCGGCCCTCGGCACCAACCCGGTCGGCATCGAAGAGGTCTGGGGCGCCGACGAGAGCGGCTACCAGCCCTGGTTCGAGGACTACGTCACCGAGGAATACGGCGAGACCCCCGAGATCATCCCCTTCGTCGAGGACGGCCCGAACTACGAGGCCATCAAGGAGCTCAAGCCCGACCTCATCCTGAGCCTCTACTCGGGCGTCACCGACATCGAGTACGAGCGCCTGAGCGAGATCGCTCCGACGGTGCCGTACATCGAGGGTCCGTGGAACCCGGGCACCTGGGAGGGCATGACCCGCACGGTCGGCAAGGCCCTGTCGGAGGAGACGAAGGCCGAGGAGCTGATCGCCGAGACCGAGGAGCAGATCACCACCCTCTCCGGAGAGCACCCCGAGTTCCAGGACAAGACCTTCGTCTGGGGCCTGACCCTGAACGAGGGCGGCACCGACCTCGGCGTCTACCTCGAGTACGACCCGCGCGTGCGCATCACCGAGGCGCTGGGCTTCACCTCCACCTCGGCGATGGACAGCTTCCTCGCGAGCGCCGAGGGCGACAACTGGTACACCGGAGTCAGCCTCGAGAACCTCTACGACGTGCAGGCCGACCTGTTCGCGGCCTGGGGCGGCAGCGCGGATGAGGGGAAGTACACGGTCGAGAACAAGGTCGTCTCCCGTTGGGAGCCGATCGCCGACGGGTCGTACGTGATCTACGCGAACGACGCCGAGGCCTCCGCGATCAGCGCACCGACCGTGCTGTCGCTGAAGTACATCCTCCCGAAGTACGTCGACGACCTCGCAGCCGCACTGCAGGGCGAGCCGACCATCGACGGGAAGTGACCCGCGAGATGTCCCTGGCGACGCAAGACGACACGGACGTCTCGAACACAGGTGCGGGGGGTCGCAGC
>NZ_JBLVOH010000109.1:6818-10953 GCF_053543675.1 Microbacterium umsixpiens | reverse complement strand
CCGCAACGGGACGCTGGTGCTGGGACTCATCGTCTCCACCGTGGTGCTGGTGGTCGCCGTCATCGCCTCGCTCGCGATCGGCAGCCGCGCGATCGACCCCCTCACCGTGCTGCAGTCCCTCTTCTCCTACGACGACGAGAACCCGCTGCACCTGATGGTCATGGAACTGCGGGTGCCGCGCACGCTGCTCGGCATCGTCGTCGGTGCCGCCCTCGCCGTGTGCGGCGGACTCATCCAGGCCTTCACCCGCAACCCGCTGGCCGACCCCGGCATCCTCGGAGTCAACGCCGGCGCCTCCTTCGCCGTCACCTTCGCGGTCGGCGTGCTCGGCCTGACGGCACCCGGCGCCTACGTGCCGTTCGCCCTCGCGGGCGCCTTCGTCCTGACGGTGCTCGTCTACGTGCTCGGCTCGTTCGGGGCATCGGGTGCGACCCCCATGAAACTCACGCTCGCCGGGGTCGCCCTGGGCGCGGCCTTCACCGGATTCACCACCGCTATCGTGCTGCGCGACCTCGGCACCCTCCAGGTCATGCGGTTCTGGGGTGTCGGCTCGATCGGCGGACGCACCCTCGACCAGCTCGCGTGGGCGGCGCCACTGATCGCGATCGGTCTGCTGATCGGACTGCTGTGCGCGCGCTCGCTGAACGCCCTCGCCCTGGGCGATGACCTCGCGCAGGCGCTCGGCGCACGCGTGCGCGTGACGCGGATCCTCGTCATCATCGCCGTCACCCTGCTGGCAGGAACCAGCGTCGCCGCTGCCGGCCCCATCGCCTTCGTCGGGCTCATGATCCCGCACATCGTCCGCTGGTTCACCGGACCCGATCAGCGCTGGGTGCTGACCTACTCGATGGTCATCGGCCCGGCGTTCCTGCTGTTCGCCGACATCCTCGGCCGCATCGTGCTCCCGAACGGGGAGATGCGCGTCGGGATCGTGACCGCTCTGCTCGGCGCCCCGATCCTGATCATCCTCGTGCGCCGGAAGCGGGTGAGCGGACTGTGAGCATCGACCAGAAGCCCGTCGCCCTGCCCGCCATCGACTCTTCGCAGACCGAGTTCGCCCCGGTCGATCACGGGCGTCGCCTGATCCGGATCGAGACCCGGCGCATCGCCGCCCTCATCCCGGTGCGCTCCGTCATCGTCAGCGTCGTGCTCATCATCGTCATCGTCGGAACCGGCCTGGCCTCGATGACCATCGGCGCCTACGAGATCGACTTCCCCGCGGTCCTGCGCGCCATCGTCGATCCGGCATCCGACCCCGACATCCGCCAGGTGGTCTTCGAGTGGCGCCTGCCGCGCGTACTGTTCGCGGTGCTGTGCGGAGCAGCGCTGGCCCTCGCCGGCGGGATCTTCCAGTCCCTCACGCGCAACCCGCTCGGCTCCCCCGACATCATCGGCTTCGGGATCGGAGCCCAGTTCGGCGTGACGCTCGTGATGATCGTGCTCGAGCTGAACACCTACATGATCAAGGCGGCGGGAGCCCTCGTCGGCGGTCTGCTCACCGCGCTGCTCGTCTACGTGCTGGCCAACAAGAACACGATGTCGTCGTTCCGCCTCATCATCGTCGGCATCGGCGTCTCGGCCGGCCTCGGGTCGCTCACCTCGTGGATCCTCATCTCGGTCAGCGTCGAGAAGGCGATGATGGCCGCGACCTGGGGCGCGGGCTCGCTCGCCTCGCTCGGCTTCGACCAGCTGATCCCGGCGGCGATCGTGTTCGCGATCGTGACCGTGCTCTCCCTCCCCCTCGCCCGCACGCTGCCGGTGCTGGAGATGGGCGACGACGCGGCCACCGCGCTCGGCATCAGCCCGGGGCGCACCCGCCTCGCGGCCATGATCTTCGGCGTGGCCCTGGTCGCTCTCGTCACCGCCGCCGCCGGCCCCATCTCGTTCATCGCCCTCGCGGCCCCGCAGATCTCGCAGCGGCTCACCCGCTCGAACACCCCGATGGGCACGATGCCCGTGATGCTGACCGGCGCCGCCCTCGTCGTGGTGTCGGATGCCGTCGCCCAGCTCGTCGCCGTACCGGTCGGCGTGGTGACGGTCTCGGTCGGCGGCATCTATCTCGCCTGGCTGCTGGCCGCCCAGTACGCGCGCCGCACCTGAAAGGAACACCCATGACCGCTTCGCTGCTGGCCCGCGACATCACGCTGGGCTACGGAGAGACCCCCATCATCTCCGACCTGTCGCTCGAGGTCCCCGACGGCTCGTTCACGATCATCATCGGACCGAACGCGTGCGGAAAGTCGACCCTGCTGCGCGGGTTCGCCCGCCTGCTGCGCCCGACGACCGGAGCGGTGCTCCTCGACGGTGACGAGCTGCGCTCGCTCAAGCCGAAGGAGGCCGCCCGCAAGCTCGGCCTGCTGCCGCAGTCGTCCATCGCCCCCGACGGCATCACCGTCGCCGACCTCGTCGGGCGCGGACGCTTCCCGCACCAGAGCGCCATGCGCACCTGGAGCAGCGCCGACGAGCGCGCAGTGTCCGAGGCCATGGCGGCGACCGGAGTCACCGACCTGTCGCGGCGCCTGGTCGACGAGCTCTCGGGCGGGCAGCGGCAGCGGGTCTGGGTGGCGATGGCCCTCGCCCAGCAGACGAAGCACCTGCTGCTCGACGAGCCGACGACGTTCCTCGACATCGCGCACCAGATCGACCTGATGGAGCTGTTCGCCGACCTGCACCGCGGCGGCACCACGCTCGTCGCCGTGCTGCACGACCTCAACCATGCCGCCCGCTACGCGACGCACCTCGTGGCGATGCGTGACGGCGCCATCGTGGCGCAGGGCGACCCGCGCGAGATCATCACCGCCGAGCTCGTCCAGGCCGTGTACGACCTGCCCTGCAAGGTCATCACGGACCCGGTGTCGGGCACCCCGCTGGTGCTGCCGCTCGGACGGCGGACGCCGTGACGTCCACTCCGCGAAGGCTGTTGGGGATCGCGCTGAAGTCCGATGGGCGCGGCATCGCCCTCGCCGGGGCCACCGCGCTGCTCATCGTGCACTCCCTCGCCGAGGCGACCATCCCGGTCCTCATCGGGGCGACGATCGACCGCGCCGTGCTGCCCGCCGACCCCGCAGCCCTCGTGCTCTGGCTCGGCGTGCTGGTCGGCACGTTCCTCGTGTTGACCGCGAGCTACCAGGCGGCCTCCCGACTCATGGTCTCGATCTACGGCTACGGCGAGCAGGCGCTGCGCCACCTCGCCCTGTCGCGGATGCTGCGCCCCCGGCTCTCCCGTCGCGCGGTCACTCCGGGCGAAGCACTCACGTTCGTCACTTCCGACACCTACCGCGTGGCCGGAGTCGCCTGGTCGGTCGCGCAGCAGTGCTCGACGATCGCCGCGATCATCGGGGCAGGTCTCGCGATGCTCGTGATCTCGCCCGTCGCGACGCTCGTGGTGTTCGGCTCGACCATCGCGATGATGTTCGTGATGCAGGTGGTCTCGCGCCCGTTGGAGCGTCGCGGCTTCGCCGAGCAGCACGCCGCGACCGAGGCCGGGGCGGTCGCAGCCGACTTCATGAGCGGCTTCCGGGTGCTCGTGGGAATCGGTGCGCGCGAAGAGGCCGTGCGGCGGTACATCGCCGCCAGCGACACCTCCCGCCGGGCCGCGACAGCCGCCGGAAGATCGCTCGCCTCGTACGAAGCGGTGAGCGGCACCCTGGCCGCGGTCGCGACGACGGCCCTCGCCGGCATGTCTGCGTGGTTCGCGGCGGAGGGCCACATCAGCATCGGCGAACTGGTGACCGTGCTCGGACTCGCCCAGTTCATCAGCGGGTATCTCGCGTACGCGGGCTCGTTCCCGAGCAACTGGATCCACAAGCTCGCCTCGGCCAAGCGGCTCGCCGAGGTGATCGACGCCGAAGACCTGCTCGACCCGCCCGCCGCGTCTTCTCCGACAGAGCCGGCCGGCGATGTCGTGCTGGCTTTCCGTGCCGACTCGGGATCCCCGCTCGTGGAGGTGCGCGAGCGTGAGGTGCTCGGCATCCGTCCCGCCGACAGCGACGCGGCCCGCGCGCTCTCCCGCCTGCTCGGGCTGCGCTCGCGAGCCGAGCCCGGGCTGGTGTCGGTCGCCGTCGACGGCGGACTCCGTGATCTGACCACCCTCGACCCCGTCGAGTACCGCCGTCGGGTCGTCGCCCCGCCACAC
>NZ_JBLVOH010000109.1:5044-6798 GCF_053543675.1 Microbacterium umsixpiens | reverse complement strand
CGAGGCCGTGCGCGGCCACGGGGCGGACGAGCCCGCGCATCCCCCGTTCATCGAGATGGCAGCACTGCACGACACCGTGGCGCAGGTGGGCGGCTGGGAATCGCAGGTCGGCGAGGCCGGTCGACGGCTCTCGGGCGGACAGCGCCAGCGCATCGGGATCGCCCGCGCCCTGCACGCGGAGGCCGACGTGCTGGTGCTCGACGAGCCGACCTCGGCCGTCGATGCCCTCACCGAGGCGCACATCGCCCACGCCCTCGCCGCGCACGAGGAGACCGTGATCGTGATCACCACCTCCCCCGTGCTGCTCGACGCCTGCGACCGGGTCATCGACCTCCCCTCTCCCGGATCGGATGCTCCTCATGAGTGACACGACCCCGACCGCCGCTCTGCTGCCCATCGCCTCCGGGGCCCGTGTTCGGGCCGTCGTCGGCGGGCTGCTGCGGCAGCATCCGGGCCGGGTCGCCGCCGTCGCCGCGCTCTTCCTCGCGGCATCCGCTCTCGGGATCGTGATGCCCACGTGCCTGGGCCGGATCGTGGATGCGGTCTCGTCGGATGCCGGCTTCGCGACCATCTCCGGCTGGGTGGCCGGAGCGGGCCTCGGTGCGATCGGCGCGGCCGTGATGATGCTGTGGGCCGTGCGCGTGCTCACCGGTCTGGTGCAGGACATGCTCGCCACCCTGCGCGAAGACGTGTTCGCCTCGGCGATGCGGCTGCCGGTCAGCGAGGTCGACGACGGTGAAAGTGCCGACCTGCTCTCCCGCGTCACCGGAGACGTGGATGCCGTGGCCGAGGCCGGCGGCAACGTCGCCCCGACGCTCCTGTCGGCGAGCTTCGCGATCGGGGTCTCGGTGGTCGCGCTGACCGCCCTCGACCCGTGGCTCGCCCTCGCCGGAATCGCCTCGGCACCGTTCTATGTGCTCGGTACTCGGGCCTTCCTCCGCAGGTCACGCGTGGTGTTCCGCGAGGTACGGGTGCGCGAGGCCGCGCGCAGTCAGGCCGTGCTCGACGCGGTCGAGGGCATCGAGACGCTCACTGCGTTCAACGAGCAGGACCACGCGCTCGAGCGGGTCCGTGAGCGCGCCGAAGCCTCGATCCATATGCAGATCGAGGGCGTGCGGGTGACGAACCGGCTGTTCCGGTGGATCAACGGTGGCGAGCTCGTCGGGCTGGCTGCGATCCTCGGCACCGGGTTCCTGCTGCAGTCCGCAGGCACGATCACGGTGGGCGCGGTCACGACGGCCGCGCTGCTGTTCCATCGCCTGTTCGGCCCGGTGGGGCAGCTGATCTTCGGGCTCGACGACATCCAGCGTGCGGCGATCGGGCTCGCGCGACTCGTCGGGGTCATCGACCTCTCGCCCGCCTCGGCCCCACGGGACGAGGAGACGGAGGCGGCACCACGGGCATCGATCGGCATCGAGGTGCGGGACCTGACCTTCCACTATCCGACCACCGGTCGCGGCATCAGCGACGTGAACCTGCGGGTCGACCAGGGCACCACGGCGGCACTGGTCGGCACCTCGGGGTCGGGCAAGAGCACGCTCGCGCGCGTGATCGCCGGGCATCATCCGCCGACCTCGGGCAGCGTGCACCTCGCGTCGAGCGCGGAGGCCCCGTACTACCTGTCGCAGGAGCTGCACCACTTCCGGGGCACGATCGCCGACAACCTGCGGCTCGTCGCCCCCGAGGCGAGCGACGACCAGATCGTCGCCGCACTGCGGGCGGTCGGCGCCGAGTGGGCGGTCGAGGCGATGGTC
>NZ_JBLVOH010000109.1:0-5024 GCF_053543675.1 Microbacterium umsixpiens | reverse complement strand
TGGTCTCCGAGCGGGACGGCGGTGCCGCATCCGCGTCCGCCGTGCCGCTCGACGAGGGACGCATCCAGCAGCTCGCGGTCGCGCGGGCGTTCCTCGCCGACCCCGACGTCGTGATCCTCGACGAGGCCACCGCCGACGTCGGTCTCCATCACCGCGAAGCCGTGGAACACGCGATCGCGGCGCTGCGCAAGGGCCGCACCGCCGTGCTCATCGCGCACCGGCTGCAGCAGGCCGTCACCGCCGAGCAGATCGTCGTGCTCGCCGACGGCAGGCCGACGCAGCGCGGCACGCACGACGAGCTCATCGCCACGGCGGGTCTCTACCGCGACTCCTGGCTCGCCCAGACCCGCAGCGCTCCCCATCCGAACACCCCCACCGGCCACACCCCTGCCGGCCAGACCCCCACCACAGAGACGGAGACTCCGTGAGCATCCACCGCGGCATCGTCAGCAGCACCACCACCCTCACTCCGACCCTGGTCCGCGTCACACTCGGCGGTGACGGCATCACCGACTTCCTCAGCACCGGCATCGGCGACGAGTACGTGCGGGTGTTCTTCCCGCACGGCGAGGACCCGAAAGATGTCTCGCTTCCCGTGCCCGCGGGCGACTGGTGGGAGACGCCGGAGGGCGCGCCCGAAGCGCCGATGCGCACGTACACGATCAGCGGTGTGCGCCCGGATGCCGGCGAGCTCGACATCGACTTCGTGATCCACGAGGCGGGCATCGCGGGGCCGTGGGCTGCGCGCGCGGAGCCGGGGCACGTGCTCGGTCTGAACTCCCCGACCGGTCTCTACTCGCCGCCGGAAGACATCACATGGCAGGTGCTCGTCGCCGACCTCACCGGGCTTCCCGCCGTGGCACGCATCATCGCCGAGGTGCCGTCGGGCGCGCGCACCCGGGTCGTGCTCGAGGTGCCGAGCGAGGCGGACCGCGTGCCGCTCGAGGTCGGCCCCGACGTCGAGGTCACCTGGGTGGTCGGCGGCAACGGCCACGGCCCCAGCGCGCTCGGCCCGCTCGTCCGCGGCATCGTCGACGACCGGCTCCCCCTCGACAAGGGGTACGTGTGGGTGGCCGGCGAGACCGTGGCGCTGCGCGACGTGCGCAAGTACCTGCGCAAGGAGCTCGGCCTGCCCGCGACCCGCTTCAAGGTCGTCGGTTACTGGACCCCCGTCGCCGCCTGGGACGAGAAGTTCGCCGCGCTCCCCGACTCGGTGCAGAAGGAGTTGGATGCGATCTGGGCCGATGCCGAGGGCGACGAGCCCGAAGACGTGCAGGTGCGCTTCGAGGAACGGCTGGATCAGTTGGGGTTGTAGAGGGGGCAGGTGCACACCGACGAGACCAGCTTTCCCTGCGATGCGGACAAACCTGAGCAGTTACGCCGCTGCTGAGGTATCCTTGACTCATAACCACCCGGATGTTTCGACTACCGGGCGCGGCCCTCCGAGAGATCGGAGGGCCTGCTTTTTTAGGGCCAGGTCGATGGCTTCCGAATGGTCTTCCCGTGAGCATCGACGAACTCCGTCGGGCTTCGGCAGGCAAACCGGCTCAGGGTCCGCCCGCAAAAGCGAAAGGCCTCCGAGATTCCCGGAGGCCGAACGCCGATCGAGCATTCCCGATCCATTTGCTTCAAACCTATTTGACGCTCGGTTGTTCCACCAGACCGGCACACTCCCGCTCAAGCAAGAGCCTCTTCGAGACCCTCGTCGGTCGACATCGACGCACCCGACTGGCAGGGTGGAAGGATGCGAGGCAACGGAACCAGCACCGGCATCCACTGGGGGCTGATGGCCTTCGGCGCCCTCTTCGGGCTGACCTGCGCGGTGCTGATCCTCACCGAGGTGCTGAGCCCGACCCTGTGGTTCACCGTCGTCGCGATGGCCTGCGTGGTGCTGTCCCAGGCGCTCACGATCCGTTCGAAGCGACGGAACCGCTGACGGTGCCGCCCGACGGCGGACCTGAAGTGGACGCGACGGCGGGAGTCGAACCCGCAACGCCATCAGGTATGAGCTGAGGCCCGGGACCGCCCGGATCGCCGCGATGGGAATGACGTTACCCGGCCGTGATCTGACCCGCCAGGACCGTTGCCTGGGATAACCCTATGAGTCGGACAATGACGGATGCCGGTCACGCGGCGTCATCGGGCTCCGGGGTGTCGAGGGCGCGCAGCAGCCGGGCGACGGCCTCGCGCAGCTCGCTTCGGTGCGGTTCGGCGAGCGCCACCGCGTACTCGACACCCTCGGGGATCCAGAGCAGTGCATACATCGCCTCGCGCCAGTCCGACCCGCCGAAGGGCCAGCGCGTGCGGTCGTCGCCCACCGCCGTCGCTCCCTGCGACCAGGGACCGAAGCGCTCCTGCATCTCGGCGAGCGGCAGCTCCATCACCGCGGCTGCCTCGACCTTCTGCGGCGACCACGACGAGGCGATCAGCACGCGCTCCTCGATCTCCTCCTCGGTGATGTCGCGTCGGGCGAACAGTACGCGCGTGTGCTCGACGGCGGCGATGCGGTCGACGCGGAACGTGCGCCAGTCCTCGCGGTCGAGGTCCCAGCAGAGCACGAACCACTTGCGACCGGCCGGCGCCAGGGCATGCGGCTCGACCCGGCGCACGCTCTCGCGCCCTTCGCCATCCACGTATCGCAGCCGCAGCCGCTCGGTGTCGCGCGTGGCGAGCGCGATCTCCCCCAGCACCTCGGGCGAGACGACCGGACCGTCGCCGATGCGCGGCGCCTGCACCGACGCGGCGAGCGCGTTCACCCGCTGACGCAGCGCCGACGGCAGCACCTGCTCGAGTTTCGCGAGTGCCGTGAGCGTGACCTCGGGACCGCCGACGAGCTGCTGCGTGGCGGCGACCCGCAGTCCGATCGCCATCGTGACCGCCTCGTCGTCGTTGAGCAGCAGCGGCGGCACCGCGCTCCCGGCCTCGAGCCGGTAGCCTCCGGCGACGCCCGGGGAGGACTCCACCCGATACCCGAGCTCGCGCAGCCGGTCGACGTCGCGGCGCACGGTGCGCTCGGTCACGCCCAGCCGGGTGGCGAGCTCGGTCCCCGGCCAGTGCCGGTGCGTCTGCAGCAGATTGAGCAGAGCCAGTGCGCGCGAGGTGGTGTCGGTCATGCGTCTCAGATTGCCAGATCATGCGGACAGGATCTGTCCGCATGGGTTCCTACGCTCTCCCCATGAACGAATCCCTCATCGAGACCGAAGGCCTGACCAAGGTCTTCACCGTCAAGAAGACGCCGGTGCATGCCGTGACCGACGTCTCCTTCACCGCCGTGCGCGGCGAGCTCGTCGCCTTCCTCGGCCCGAACGGTGCCGGCAAGTCGACCACCCTGCGGATGCTGACCACCCTCATCCCGCCCACCTCGGGGAGCGCACGCGTGGTGGGGCACGACATCCGCACCGACGCCGCCGGGGTCCGCGCCCGCATCGGCTACGTCGGCCAGCTCACCAGCGGAAGCTTCTCGCAGCGGGTGCGCGACGAACTGCTGAGCCAGGGCGCCTTCTACGGGATGACGCGGAGGGACAGCGCGAAGCGGGCCGACGAGCTGATCGAGTCGCTCGACCTCACCTCCTTCGCGACGCGGACCGTGCAGCAGCTCAGCGGCGGGCAGAAGCGCCGACTCGACATCGCACTCGGGCTCATGCACGCACCGCCGCTGATCTTCCTGGACGAGCCCTCCACCGGACTCGACCCGCAGAGCCGCGCGAACCTGTGGGAGCACATCCTCGACCTGCGCACGCAGCACGGCACCACGGTCTTCCTCACCACGCACTACCTGGAAGAGGCCGACCGCTACGCCGAGCGCGTGATGGTCATGGACAAGGGGCGCATCATCGCCGACGACGACGCCGCCTCCCTCAAGGCGACACTGGCCGGCGACGTGCTCACCTTCGGGTTCGCGGATGCTGCCGAAGCGGCGAGCGCCCGCGCGGTGGTCGCTCGCCTCAGCTCCGCCGAGGTCACGGTCGAGGGCGAGTCCATCTCGCTCGCGGTGCAGGACGGCGACCGACTGCTGCCGGTGATCGTGCGCGAGCTCGACGCCGCCGGCATCCTCGTCCGCCGCGCGACCGGCGTCCCGCCCACGCTGGACGACGTGTTCCTCGCCCTCACCGGCCGCACCCTGCGCGACGCCGGCGAAGGAGCGGATGCCGCCGGCGAAGCATCCGATTCCGCCGACACCAGCACGACCTCCGCGAACAGCACGACCGCTGCGAACAGCACGACAGGAGTCCTCTCATGACCACCACCGACACGCTCGTGCGCCCGAACCTCGCGCGCGACACCCGCAACGTGCTGACGCGCGAGCTCAAGCCCGTGGTCCGCGATCCGTTCACCCTGATCTTCAGCCTGCTGCAGCCGCTCGTCTTCCTCGGGCTGTTCGCTCCGCTGCTGATCGGCGACTCGGGGCAGCCGGCCGGCGAGACCCTGGCCTGGTTCGTGCCCGGCGTGCTCGTGATGATCGTGCTGTTCGGCACCGGTGCCACCGGCTCGAACCTGCAGTACGAGATGATGACCGGCTCGCACGAGCGCACCCTGGTCGCCCCGCTCGCCCGCTCCTCGCTGCTGGTCGGGCGAGCGCTCAAGGAGATCGCGCCGATCGTGGTGCAGGCGCTCGTGATCGTACTGATCGCCTGGCCGTTCGGCTTCGCGGCCGACATCCCCGGGCTGCTCATCGGGCTGGCGCTGTTGGCCGTGTTCGGTGTGGGACTCGGCTCGCTGTCGTATTCGCTGGCACTGGCGACGAAGGACCGGGAGTGGCTGTTCTGGGGAGTGCAGCAGTCGCTGATCTTCCCGCTGCTGATCCTGTCGGGGATGCTGCTGCCGCTCGACGATGCTCCGGAGTGGATGCGGGCCGTCGCATCGGTCAACCCGGTGAACTGGGTCGTGCAGGCCGAGCGGGCGCTGTTCGCTGGAGACCTCGGCGACATCACTGTGCTGTGGGGCTGGGTATCGGCACTCGCGGTCGCGGTTGTCGGACTGATCGTCGGGGTGCGCGCCATCCGCCGCAGCAACTGACCCGACCC
>NZ_JBLVOH010000108.1:9203-12616 GCF_053543675.1 Microbacterium umsixpiens | reverse complement strand
CCTGCCGGGATTACTCCTGGCCCGCGACGATGAAGCTGACGGCGTCGCCGACGGTCTTCAGGTTCTTGACCTCGTCGTCGGGGATGGTGACGCCGAACTTCTCCTCGGCGTTGACGACGATCGTCATCATCGAGATGGAGTCGATGTCGAGGTCATCGGTGAACGACTTCTCAAGGGCGACCTCGGAGGCGTTGATGCCGGTCTCGTCGGTGATGAGCTCTGCGAGGCCTGCGAGGACCTCATCGTTGGTGAAAGCCATGTGGTCTTCCTCTTTCTTACGGGTTGTATTCGGAACCGTGGAACAGTCTAGAGAAGGTCAGCGCATTCTCAGGGAAGGACGACGACCTGTGCGGCGAACACGAGTCCGGCGCCGAAGCCGATCTGCAGGGCGAGACCGCCCGAGAGCTCGGGGTGCTCGGCCATCAGACGGTGGCTCGCCAGGGGGATCGACGCCGCCGAGGTGTTGCCCGTGGTCTCGATGTCGCGGGCGATCACCGTGGTCTCCGGCAGCTTCAGCTGCTTCGCGAACTCATCGATGATGCGCATGTTCGCCTGGTGCGGGATGAATGCGGCGATGTCGGCGGGCTCGACGCCGGCCCGGTCGAGCGCCTCGCGCGCGACCTTGGCCATCTCCCACACGGCCCAGCGGAAGACCGTCTGGCCCTCCTGGCGCAGGGTCGGCCACGGCACCACGCCGTCGCGGAAGTCGGTCAGCGTGCCGTTCATGCCCACGGCGTCGGCCTTCGAGCCGTCGGAGCCCCAGACAGCGGGGGCGATGCCCGGCGTGTCGCTCGGGCCGATCAGTGCGGCACCCGCCCCGTCGCCGAGGAGGAACGAGATGCTGCGGTCGGTCGGGTCGACGACATCGGACAGCTTCTCGGTGCCGATGACCAGTGCGTAGCGGGCTGCTCCGGCCTTGATCAGGGCGTCGGCCTGGGCGATCGCGTAGGCGTATCCGGCGCAGGCCGCGTTGATGTCGTAGGCGGCGGCCGGATTCGCACCGACGCGGTCGGCGACGATGGCCGAGACCGAGGGGGTCTGCTTCGGGTTGCTGATGGTCGCGACGATCACCAGGTCGACCTGATCGGCCGGCACGCCCGACTTCTCGATGGCCTCGGCTGCGGCCGTGGTGGCGAGGTCGATGGCGTCGGTGCCCTTGTCGGCACGGGCACGAGTGATGATGCCGGTGCGCTGGCGGATCCACTCGTCGCTGGAGTCGATCGGCCCGATCAGGTCTTCGTTCGGCACGGCGTTCTCACCGCGGGCGGCACCGTACGAGTAGATGCGGGTGTAGGCGGGGCCGGTGACCTGGGCGAGGGTGACGCTCATGCGGCTTCTCCGTTCAGCAGCGCGACGGCTGCATCGAGGTCTTCGGGGGTCTTCACAGCAACGGTCGGCACGCCACGGAGGCCGCGCTTGGCGAGTCCGACCAGGGCACCAGCGGGAGCGAGTTCGATCACACCGGTGACGCCGGCGTCGGAGAACGACTGCATGCACAGGTCCCAGCGCACGGGGGAGGAGACCTGGTCGACGAGGTAGCTGAGCGCCTGAGCGCCGTCAGCGACGGCAGAGCCGTCACGATTGGTCCACAGCGTGATGTCGGGGTTCGCGGGCGTGACATCGGCGACCGCATCGCGGAGGGCCGAGACGGCCGAGGCCATGTAGCGGGTGTGGAACGCGCCGGCGACCTGGAGGGGGATCACGCGCGTGCCTTTGAGGGGCTCCTCGGCGAGAGCTGCGAGGGCAGGAAGCGCGCCGGCGACCACGATCTGTCCACCGCCGTTGTAGTTCGCGGGGGCGAGGTCGAGTTCGGCGAGTCGTGCGAGGAGGGCTTCCTCATCGCCACCGAGAACCGCGCTCATGCCGGTCTGCTCCTGCGCTGCGGCATCGGCCATCGCGCGACCGCGGATGCCGACGAGGCGCATGCCGGTCTCGGCGTCGATCACATCGCTGCCGACGAGCGCGGCGATCTCACCCACCGAGTGTCCGGCGATGCCGTCGGCGCGGCGTCCCGCCTTCTGGACGAGTGCGTCACCGGCGATCAGGGACGTTGCGACGATGAGCGGCTGCGCGATGCGCGTGTCACGGATGGTATCGGCATCCGACACCGTGCCGTGTTCGCGGAGATCGACCTCTGCGGCATCCGAGTACGCGGCGAGGCGCTCGGGCACTCCGTCGAGCTCGAGCCAAGGAGCGAGGAAACCGGGGGTCTGCGAGCCCTGACCTGGGCATACGACGACAATCACCCACCCAGTCTGCCAACGATTGCGGCAGAGCGGTGGATGATCCATCACAAGATTGCGAGAAACCCTTGTGTGTGGCGCACAGATCGGCCGGGTATCAGCGCTGCTGTCGCCGAAGCGGGGCTCGTCGCCGCACCTGCTCCGCCGTTCCGATGGAGCCGAGGATCAGCGCGGTCTGCAGGATGAGCGCCTCGCGGGGACCGGTGGCATCCCACCCGATGACCTCGCTCACGCGCTTGAGCCGGTAGCGCACGGTGTTCGGGTGCACGAAGAGCTCGCGGGCCGTCGCCTCAAGGGAGCGCCCGTTGTCGAGGTAGCTCCAGAGGGTGGTGACCAGGTCGGTGGAGTGCGCCTGCAGAGGACGGAAGATGCGTTCGATCAGCGTCTGCTTCGCGAGCGGGTCTCCGGCAAGGGCCCGTTCGGGGAGCAGGTCGTCGGCCTCCACCGGGCGGGGTGCGCTGCGCCAGGCCCGGGCGACCGCGAACCCGGCGAGGGCGGCGCGGGCGCTCTGGCTCGCGTCGACGAGTGCCGCGACGGCAGGGCCGAGGACGACGTAGCCCGGTCCGAAAGACGGCTCGAGTCGGGTCGCGATCTCCTGGAACCCCAGCTCCTCTTCGTCGCCTTCCGCTCCTTCGGCGCGCGCACGCCCGAGGACGAGGACGAGACGAGAGCCCTGAACGCCGATGAGCACGTCGACGGCGAGCTTCCTGGCCGTTCGGCGGACGAGGTCCACGTCGAACTGTGGAGGGGTGGTGCCGACCAGGACGGCGACCTCGCCGTGGCCGTGCCAGCCGAGTGCCGCGATCCGGCTCGGGAGCTCTTCGTCGGCTTCTCCGGTGAGGATGGAGTCGACGACGAGCGCCTCGAGACGCGCGTCCCAGAGGCCTCGAGCCTCTGCGGCTCTGGCGTACACGTCGGCTGCCGCGAAGGCGACATCGCGGGAGTACAGCAGGATCGCCTCGCGGAGATCGTTCCCCCTGCCGGCGACGCGTTCCTCGGTGACCTCGACGGTCACCCGGATGAGCTGCAGTGTCTGCTGGAGGCTGACGCTGCGCAGCAGCTCACGCGGTGCCGCGGCGAAGATGTCTGCCGCGATCCACGGCGTGGAGTTGGGGTCTTCGTACCACTGGATGAACGACGTGATTCCCGCCTGGGCCCCCCCCCCCCCCC
>NZ_JBLVOH010000108.1:5077-9182 GCF_053543675.1 Microbacterium umsixpiens | reverse complement strand
GCGGCGGGCTGGTGGCATGTCGGCGTACCACGGGAGGGTGTCCTCCAGGCGCTTGATCGTCACCGAGGCGATGTCACCGGAGATCCGGCGCAGCCAGGTGAGCGTCGCGGCCTTGTCCATGCCGGAAGGAGAAGAACCTGTCACTGAGGGCTCAGCTTTCGCCACCCGCGTTGCCGCTGGTGCCGGCGTTCACGTCGTGCAGACGGTACTTCTCGATCGCCTGCGCCGCGAGCGAGCGGTCGACCTTGCCGTCTTCGGCGAGCGACTGCAGCGTGCGGACGACGATCGACGGGCCGTCGATCTTGAAGAAGCGACGAGCAGCTGCACGGGTGTCCGAGAAGCCGAAGCCGTCGGCGCCGAGCGTGGCGAAGCGGTTCGGGACCCACGGGCGGATCTGGTCCTGCACGGCGTGCATGAAGTCGCTGACCGCGACGACCGGACCTTCGGCACCCTGGAGCTTCTCGGTGAGATACGCGGTGCGGGGCTCCGCCTCGGGGTGCAGGAAGTTGTGCTCGTCAGCGGCGAGGCCGTCGCGGCGCAGCTCGGTCCAGGAGGTGACCGACCAGACGTCGGCGATCACGCCCCAGTCGTTCTTCAGCAGCTCCTGGGCCTCGAGAGCCCAGGGGAGTCCGACACCCGACGCGAACAGCTGCGCGCGGGGGCCGTCGCCCTCGCCGACCGAGATGCGGTGGATGCCGCGGACGATACCGTCCACGTCCACGTTCTCCGGCTCGGCGGGCATCACGATCGGCTCGTTGTAGAGCGTGATGTAGTACATCACGTTGGGGTCCTCGTGGTTGCCGCCGTACATGCGATCGAGACCGGAGCGCACGATATGCGCGATCTCGTAGCCGTAGGCCGGGTCGTACGAGATCGTCGCCGGGTTGGTGGCGGCGAGCAGATGCGAGTGGCCATCGGCGTGCTGGAGGCCTTCACCGGTGAGGGTGGTGCGACCGGCGGTGGCGCCCATGATGAAGCCGCGGGCCATCTGGTCTCCGGCAGCCCACTGAGCGTCGCCCGTGCGCTGGAAGCCGAACATCGAGTAGAAGATGTAGACCGGGATGAGCGGCTCACCGTGCGTGGCGTAGGAGGTTCCGGCGGCGGTGAAGGCTGCGAGTGCGCCGGCCTCGTTGATGCCGACGTGCACGATCTGGCCCTGCGGGCTCTCCTTGTAGGCGAGGAGCAGCTCGCGATCGACCGACGTGTAGTGCTGGCCGTTCGGGTTGTAGATCTTCGCCGAGGGGAAGTACGCGTCCATACCGAACGTGCGCGCCTCGTCGGGGATGATCGGCACGATGCGGTGGCCGAAGTCCTTCGAACGCAGCAGGTCCTTGAGCAGACGGACGAATGCCATGGTGGTGGCGATCTCCTGCGTGCCGGAACCCTTCTTGGGAAGCGCATATGCGGTGTCGTCCGGCAGCGACAGGCCGACGTGCGTCGAGCGGCGCTCCGGTAGGTAGCCGCCGAGTGCCTGACGGCGCTCGAGCATGTACTGGATCGTCTCGTCCTGGGGGCCCGGGTTGTAGTACGGGGGCAGGTACGGGTTCTCCTCGAGCTGCGCGTCCGTGATCGGGATGTGCATCGCGTCGCGGAACGTCTTCAGGTTGTCCAGCGTCATCTTCTTCATCTGGTGGGTCGCGTTGCGGCCCTCGAAGTGCGGACCGAGGCCGTAGCCCTTGACGGTCTTCGCGAGGATGACGGTGGGCTTGCCCTTGTGCTCGGTCGCTGCCTTGAACGCGGCGTAGACCTTGCGGTAGTCGTGGCCACCGCGCTTGAGGTTCCAGATGTCGTCGTCGGAGTAGTCCTTGACGAGGGCGGCGGCGCGCTCGTCGCGGCCGAAGAAGTGCTCACGGATGTACGCACCGGACTCGGCCTTGTACGTCTGGTAGTCACCGTCGGGGGTGACATTCATCAGGTTGAGCAGAGCGCCCTCGGTGTCGCGGGCGAGCAGGTCGTCCCACTCACGGCCCCAGACGACCTTGATGACGTTCCAGCCGGCGCCGCGGAAGAACGACTCCAGCTCCTGGACGATCTTGCCGTTGCCGCGCACCGGGCCGTCGAGGCGCTGCAGATTGCAGTTGACGATGAAGGTCAGGTTGTCGAGACCCTCGTTGGCGGCGACCTGCAGCTGGCCGCGGCTCTCGACCTCGTCCATCTCGCCGTCGCCGAGGAACGCCCAGACGTGCGACTGCGACGTGTCCTTGATGCCACGGTTCTCGAGGTACTTGTTCGACATCGCCTGGTAGATCGCGTTGATCGGGCCGAGGCCCATCGACACGGTCGGGAACTGCCAGTACTCCGGCATCAGGCGCGGGTGCGGGTACGACGGGATGCCGTGCGGTGCGTGCGACTTCTCCTGGCGGAAGCCGTCGAGCTGGTCCTCGCTCAGGCGTCCTTCGAGGAAGGAGCGGGCGTAGGTGCCGGGGGAGGCATGGCCCTGGATGAAGATCTGGTCGGCGCCGCCCGGGTTGTCGGCACCTTTGAAGAAGTGGTTGAAGCCGACTTCGTAGAGAGCCGCCGACGAGGCGTAGGTCGAGATGTGACCGCCGACGCCGATACCGGGGCGCTGCGCGCGGTGCACCGTGATCGCGGCGTTCCAACGGATCCAGGCGCGGTAGCGGCGCTCGATCTCCTCGTCACCGGGGAACTCGGGTTCGTTCTCGGACGCGATCGTGTTGATGTAGTCCGTCGTCGGGACCATCGGCACGCCCAGGTGCAGCTCCTTCGAGCGCTTGAGCAGGCTGAGCATGATCTCGCGGCCTCGGCCGTGGCCCTTGGCATCGACCAGCTCGTCGAGGGACTGCTGCCACTCGCCGGTCTCCTCCGGATCGCTGTCGAGTGGGCCCTGGGAATAAGGATCCTGGTCGTGCACGGTCACGGGGCGAACCTTTCGTCAAGCTGGCAGGTCATGCCAAGGAAACGGGAAGCGACACGGGCAGCCTTGTCAGCTGTGCACAACGCGCGCCGCAATCAGCCTATCCCTCTTCTACGACACGGGTGCGCATCGGGTGGCCGATACACTGGGTGCACCAGGGCCTTTAGCTCAGCTGGTAGAGCGCCACGTTTACACCGTGGATGTCGTCGGTTCGATCCCGGCAGGGCCCACACCACCTCGAACCCTGGCGGTCGCCGCGTCGCAGTCCTATGCTCCCCGCATGGGACTCCTGACCTTCAGCATCAACATCACCCTCGACGGCTGTGTCGACCATCGGGAGGGCATCGCCGATGCGGAGACCCATCCCCTCTTCACTCAGCTCATGGACGAAGCCGGCGCGATGCTCTGGGGTCGCACGACCTACGAGATGATGGAGAGCGCGTGGCCGGCGGTCGCCCGCGGAGAGGTGGAGGCGGATTCCACGATGCGGGAATGGGCGGTCAAGCTCGACGCCAAGCCGAAGTATGTGGTGTCGTCCACTCGCGAGGACTTCCCCTGGGCGAACAGCCATCGCATCGCCGGAGATCTGCGCGCGGGTGTGCAGAAGCTCAAGGACGAGACACCGGCGGGGGTGCTGCTCGGCAGCATCTCTCTGGCTGCCGAACTCGACCGGCTCGGCCTCGTCGACGAGTACCGGTTCCTCGTCCAGCCCCGGATCGTCGGTCACGGACCGACCCTCTACGAGAGGGGACTGCCGAGCACGCGACGGCTCGCGCTGATCTCGGCGACGCCGCTCCGGAACGGAGCTATCTGGACGCACTACCGACGCGCCGATTGACCTGCGACAGCCGGGGTGGAATCGAGCACCGGACCTACCCGTCGCGAGCCATCGGCGCAAGGCCCGCCGCTCCTCGAGCCTCGAGCGCGTACCCTCGGACCCACGGCAAGACTCGATGATCAGGGACGGGGAGTTCTCACACATGGCGCGACGCATCGTCATCAGCGGGGCATCGGGACTGATCGGTTCCGCCCTCGCATCATCGCTCCGCGCCGACGGCGTCGAGGTGACCGCACTCGTTCGCCGGGCTCCGCGGTCCGACGCCGAGGCGCAATGGGCACCGGGGGAGCGTGCCCTCGATCCGGACGTGCTCGCCGGGGCCGAAGCCATCGTCGCACTGGGCGGTGCGAGTGTCGGGCGGCTGCCGTGGACGAAGGGGTACCGTCGTGAGC
>NZ_JBLVOH010000108.1:0-5057 GCF_053543675.1 Microbacterium umsixpiens | reverse complement strand
CGACTCTCGTCTGCAGGCGACGCGGACGATCACGACCGCTCTGCGTTCTCTGCGCTCCGAAGCCCCGGCCCTCGTGTCGGCGTCCGCTGTCGGCTACTACGGGTCCGTTCCCGGCGAGGTGCTCACGGAGGATTCCACTGCTGGTCAGACGTTCCTGGCCGACCTCACCGTGCGCTGGGAGGCCGAGGCGCGCCAGGCCGAGGACCACACCAGGGTCGCGCTGCTGCGCACGGCGCCCGTCATCCACCGGCGCGGAGTGCTCAAGCCCCTCATCCAGCTGACCAGGTTCGGCGTCTCCGGCCCGCTCGGACGCGGCACGCAGATCTGGCCGTGGATCTCACTCGACGACGAGGTGGCGGCGATCCGGCACGTGCTGGACCAGAAGATCGCCGGTCCCGTCAATCTGACGGGGCCCACTCCTGCCTCCGCGAACGACATCGGCCGTGCCCTCGCGGCCCGGATGCACCGTCCGTTCTGGCTGCCGGTGCCGACCTGGGTACTCCGGTTCGCACTCGGCGATGCGGCGGAGTCTCTGCTGCTCCCGGACGCGGACGTGCGCCCTCAGGTGCTCGAGCGCACGGGGTTCCGGTTCACGCACGCCACCGCGGCCGCCGCCGTCGCCGCAGCGCTCTGAGATCTCCCGGCGCCACCCCTCCCGGATCGGCGCCCGGCACTGCAAGACTGAGCGCATGGAGATCATCGAGAACTCGAAGCTCACGGTCGTCGGTGCGGGAAGCGTGGGATCGAGTGTCGCCTACGCGGCGCTGATCCGCGGGTCGGCCCGACACGTCGCGCTCTACGACATCGCGACCGAGAAGGTGGAGGCCGAGGTGCTCGACCTCGCCCACGGAACGCAGTTCACCGGTTCGAGCGACATAGTCGGCGGCAGCGACATCTCGGTGGCCGCGGGGTCGCATGTCGTGGTCATCACCGCCGGAGCGAAGCAGAAGCCGGGTCAGACCCGCATCGAGCTCGCCGAGGTCAACGCCGGCATCATCCGTCGCATGATGCCGGATCTGCTCGAGGTCGCCCCGAACGCGGTCTACGTGATCGTCACCAATCCGTGCGATGTGCTCACGGTGATCGCGCAGGAGGAGACGGGGCTTCCGCCGGAGCGGATCTTCGCCTCCGGAACAGTGCTCGACACCTCCCGGCTGCGCTGGAAGCTGGGGGAGCGCGCCGGCGTCTCGACCGCCAGTGTGCACGCGTACATCGTCGGCGAGCACGGAGACACGGAGTTCCCGCTGTGGTCGCGGGCGACGATCGGCACGGTCCCGATCCTGGAGTGGGAGACGCCGGGGCACCCGCGATTCACCCTCGACGAGTTGCAGGACATCGCGGTCGACGTGCGCGACGCCGCGTACAAGGTCATCCTGGGCAAGGGCGCGACCAACTACGCGATCGGTCTGTCCAGCGCGCGCATCGTCGAGGCGATCCTGCGCGACGAGCACGCCGTGATGCCCGTGAGCACCGTGCTGCGCGACTTCCACGGTCTCGACGGGGTCGCGCTGTCCGTGCCGTCGATCGTGAGTGCGAAGGGTGCCGTGCCCATCCGTAACACCTCGTTCTCGGACCACGAGCTCGGGCTGCTCCGTCAGTCCGCGGATGCGCTGCAGGCGGCCGCGGCCGATCTGCGCCGCTGAGGGGACGCCGGCGCGAACCGGCAGCCCCTCGCTCTCAGCGTCCGTGCGGGTCGGTCCGGTTCAGCGTCGCGACGACCTGGTCGTAGTCGCCCCGAGCCTCGCCGTAGCGGAGGAACTTCACCCGCTCGACCTGGATCTCGGTGGCGTGCGGCTGTGACTCGATCAGTGCCGTCACCTCGTCGATGAACTCGTCGAGCGGCATCGCTGCCTCGTTGTCCTCGTGACCCGGCATGAGCTGCGTACGGACCGCCGGCGGCTCGAGCTCGAGCACAGAGACGCTCGTCCCCGCCAGCTGCAGGCGCAGTGATTCGCTGAGCATGTGGATCGCGGCCTTGCTGGCGTTGTATGTGGGCGTCACACGAAGCGGGGCGAAAGCGAGCCCCGACGACACGGTCATGATCGTGGCGTCCTGCTGCGCACGCAGGTGGTCGATGAACGCGGCGATGAGGCGGATCGGACCGAGGATGTTCGTGGCGACCGTCTCTTCCGCGATCTCCAGGAATCCGGAAGGCGTGGTCCAGTCCTCGGCGCGCATGACGCCGGCCATCGTGACGAGCACGTTGAGTGCAGGATGCTCGGCGAGTACAAGCTGCGCGGCCTCATCGATGCTGCGCCCATCCGTCGTGTCGATCCGGACCGTGTGGATGCCGGGATGCTCCGCGGCGATCGAGATGAGCCGGTCCTGTCGGCGTCCGCCTACGATGACGGTGTTGCCGCGTTCGTGCAGGCGCAGAGCGAGAGCGAGGCCGATGCCGCTGGTCGCGCCGGGAATGAAGATGGTGTTTCCGCTGATGTCCATGGATTCAGCATCCGAGCGACGGCGAGCTCCCTCCAGAGAGCGGTCATCCAGGGACGGGCGCTCCCTGGATCGGATCACGCCGCCGGGAGATACTTCGGGGGTGGACCGTGATGCACTGGCCGAATTCCTCCTCCGCCGCCGTGATGCTCTGACGCCCGCCGACGTCGGGCTGTCGACGGGGCCGCGGCGTCGCACGGCGGGCCTGCGCCGCGAGGAGGTCGCGCAGCTGGCGACCATGTCGACCGACTACTACACCCGCCTCGAACAGCGGCGGGGTCCGCAACCCAGCGTGCAGATCCTCGCGGCGCTCGCGCGCGCACTCCGGCTCACCGAGGACGAGCGCGACTACCTGTTCCGACTCTGCGGACACAGCGCACCCGACCGAGCACATGTCACCGACTACGTGCGCCCCGGCATCCTCCGCGTGCTCGACCGGCTGCACGACACCCCGGCTTTCGTCGTCTCGCTTCTCGACGAGGTGCTCGTGCAGAACGACGCCTCCCGCGCGCTCGTGGGCGACGCGAGCACGCTCACCGGTCTCGACCGCAGTGGCATCTACCGGTGGTTCGCCTATCCCGACGACGAGCGGCGTCGGTATCGCGAGGCCGACCACGCGAGACAGGCTCGTGCGCTCGTCGGGTCGCTGCGTGCGGCCCACGGTGTGATGGGGGCGCGTTCACGGGCAGGCGAGATCGTCTCGGCGCTCACTGCGCGGAGTCCGGAGTTCGTCGAGCTGTGGGACGCGCACGAGGTGAGCCGCCGGTTCGAGCAGCACAAGGTGATGGTGCACCCCGAGCTCGGCGAGATCGAGGTCGACTGTCAGGCGCTGTTCACCGAGGACGAGTCCCAGGCGCTGATCGTGCTCACGGCGGCGCCGGGCAGCGAGGCAGCGAGCAAACTCGAGTTCCTGCGGGTGCTGGGGACGCAGAACGTCTGACCAGACGCGGGTCAGGACTCCTCGTGGGTCCTCGGGTCGGCGTCGAACAGCCGTCCGTCGGGGCGCCCGAGTGCGGTGATCGCTGCCACCTCGGCATCGCCGAGCACGATCTCGGCCGCCGTGAGGTTCGCGACCTGGTGCTCCCGGGACGACGCCTTGGGGATCGACACCGTGCCACGGGCGACGTGCCATGCGAGGACCGTCTGCGCCGGTGTCACGCCGTGCGCGGCGGCGACCTCATGGATCACTGCCTCGTCGAGCAGCTCCTTGGCGCGTCCCAGAGGGCTCCATGCCTCGGTGAGGATGCCGTGCTCGCGGTGGTAGGCGAGCTGCTCCTCCTGCGGGAAGTACGGGTGCACCTCGATCTGGTTGACGACGGGGCGCACACCGGTCTCGCGCTCGATGCGTTCCAGGTGTTCCGGCAGGAAGTTCGAGACGCCGATCTGCCGGACCACTCCGCGCGCCTGCGCGTCGACGAGCGCAGCCCAGGCCTGGACGTACTCGTCCTGGCCCGGGTTCGGCCAGTGGATCAGGTGCAGGTCCGTCGCCTCGAGCCCGAGACGCGAACGGCTCTCCTCGATGCTGGTGCGCGCCTTCGGAGACGCGTGGTGGCGTCCGGGGAGCTTCGTGGTGACGATGATCTCCGAGCGGTCGACGTCGGATGCGGCAACTCCTCGGCCGACCGAACCCTCGTTCTCGTAGTTGAAGGCCGTGTCGATCAACCGGTACCCCGCTTCAAGGCCCCCTGTGACAGCATCCGCTCCGGCATCGCCGTTGAGCGCATACGTGCCGAGCCCGATCGCCGGGAGTGCGAAGCCGTTGTGGGCGGTGAAGGTGGGGACAGTGGTCATCGTGACTCCTCCGGTGCGTTTCCTCCGAGCGTACGCTGAGGGAATGACAGCAGAGACGGACATGGCGTCGGATGACGTGGTGATCGACGACGCGATGCGATGCCCGTGTTCGTCCGGCGAGGCGTTCGGCGGCTGCTGCGGTCCACTGCTGCGCGGCGCCCCCGCTCCGACGGCGGAGCGCCTGATGCGGTCGCGGTACACGGCGTTCGGGCGCCACGATGCGGGTCACCTGCTGCGCACCTGGCATCCGACATCGAGGCCGCGGACGATCGACTTCGAGCCGGATCTCGAGTGGCGGCGGCTGCTCGTGCTCGATCGCGTGGCCGGCGGTCCGTTCGATGACCAGGGCATCGTGGAGTTCGAGGCGATCTGGCGGCAGGGCGCCGAGCGGGGCTCCCTGCACGAGCGCAGCCGCTTCGTCCGCGAGGACCGGCAGTGGTACTACGTCGACGGCGACGTGAGCTGATGGGCGGATGTCGCCGCAGCGACTAGATTTGAGAGCGTGAACGCCAGCCCCGAGAACCAGCGCACCCTGCTCGACATCGCCGACCTCGACCGGCGCATCGCGCAGGCCGAGCGTGCCCGTACCAAGCCGAGCCAGGCGGGGCGGATCACCGAGCTCGTCGCCATCCGCCAGGAGCAGCTCCGTGAGCTGACGAATCTCACCGGTACCCGCGACGACGTGCGCACCGAGCTGAAGCGCCTGGAGTCTGACGTGGCCGTGGTCGAGGCGCGCCGTAACCGTGACGCCGAGCGACTCGCCGCATCGACGAATTCGAAGGACGCGCAGGCGCTCGAGCACGAGCTGGCGAGCCTCGCCCGTCGGC
>NZ_JBLVOH010000107.1:7173-8937 GCF_053543675.1 Microbacterium umsixpiens | reverse complement strand
TGCTGCGCTACCCGCCCCACGAGCGACTCGGCGCGATCCTCGACGACAGCCTCGAGCCCGTTCCCGTCACCGCATCCGCCGCCGAGGTGGCGCGACTGCTGGCGAGCTACGATCTCGTCTCGCTGCCGGTGATCGACGCGGCCCACCGCCTGGTCGGTGCGATCAGCATCGACGACGTGCTCGACTACCTGCTCCCCGACGACTGGCGATCGCACGACAGCGATGACACCTCGTCCTCCGCGAAGGAGGCCCGCTGATGCCCCGGTCGCCGCGCCTCGACGCCCCCGGCCGCAGCACGACGAGGCCCCGCACGACCTCGCGCGATCGGTTCGGCCGGTTCACGGAGTGGGTCGCCCGTGCGATGGGGACCCCGGCGTTCCTGGTCATCCTCAGCCTGTTCTGCGTGGTCTGGATCGTCTGGAACACCCTGATGCCCGACGAGCTCCGCTTCGACGATGCCGCCCTCGGCTTCACCGCCCTGACGCTCATGCTCTCGCTGCAGGCCTCGTACGCCGCGCCGCTGATCCTCCTCGCGCAGAACCGCCAGGACGATCGCGACCGCGTGCAGATCGAGCAGGACCGCCAGCGCGCGGAGCGCAACCTCGCCGACACCGAGTACCTCGCCCGCGAGATCGTGGCGCTGCGCATGTCGCTCGAGGAGCGCAACGCGCAGGCCGTGACGCGCGACGTGCTGCGGCAGGAGTTGAAGGCTCTGCTCGCCGAGCTCGAAGACACCGGGGACAAGCCGACGGCAGGCGCCGCATCGTGACCGGGGCCGACCTCGTCCGTGCCGCAGTCTCCGCGGTGACGGACCCGGAGCTGCGCCGCCCCATCGGCGAGCTCGACATGGTCCGCGAGATCGCCGTGGACGGAGACCGCGCTCAGGTCGGCATCGTCCTGACGATCGTGGGCTGCCCTGCGGCGGCGCGCATCGAGTCCGATGTGCGCGAGGCTGCGGCATCCGTCCCCGGCATCGCCGCGGTCGACGTCGAGGTGGGCGTGATGACCCCGGCCGAGCGCAAGGCGCTGACCGAGAAGCTCCGCGACGGCAGGCCCGCCCGCCAGATGCCCTTCGGTCCCGACTCGCTCACCCGCGTGATCCTCGTCTCCAGCGGCAAGGGCGGCGTGGGTAAATCGACGGTCACCGCCAACCTCGCCGTGGCACTCGCAGACCAGGGTCTGTCCGTGGGCCTCGTCGATGCCGACGTGCACGGATTCTCGATTCCCGGGCTCCTCGGCATCCCCGCCGGGACGCAGCCGACTCGTATCGACGACCTCATGCTGCCCCCGGTGGCGCACGGAGTGAAGACCATCTCGATCGGGATGTTCCTCCGCGACGGAGAGGCGGTCGTGGCGTGGCGTGGACCGATGCTGCACCGCACGGTGCAGCAGTTCCTCACCGATGTGTTCTTCGGCGATCTCGACGTGCTGCTCATCGACATGCCGCCCGGCACCGGCGACATCGCCATCTCGATCGGCCAGCTCCTCCCCCACGCGGAGGTCCTCGTGGTGACCACCCCGCAGACCGCTGCCGCGGAGGTGGCGATCCGCAGCGGACTCGTCGCACGGCAGACCGGTCAGCGGGTGATCGGGGTCATCGAGAACATGGCGGCGTACGCGCTCCCCGACGGCACGGTCATCGATCTGTTCGGCTCGGGTGGCGGTGCGGCGGTCGCCGAAGCGCTGTCCGAGCCGGGTACCACGGTCCCGCTGCTGGCCTCCATTCCCCTGAGCCCCGCGCTCCGTGAGGGCGGAGACGCCGGC